>DATIBL010000069.1:0-10598 GCA_035457505.1 Minisyncoccota bacterium
CTCCTTGCGGTCGGCATGTTCGGGTTCAACTACGGCATCGAATTCACGGGCGGATCGATCCTCGAAATCGAGTACCCAGCAGGACGCCCCGATGTTGAGGAGCTCCGCACCGAGCTCGCTGGCCTCGAATGGCACGGCACACAGGTGCAGGCGACGGGCGAAAAGGGATATATCGTGCGTACGAAACCGATCTCAGACGATGAGCGCAAGGTGCTCATCTCGACCGTTTCTGGCGGCGATCCGTCGCTGATCGAGATCAAGCGTTTCGACTCCATTGGCCCGACGATCGGAGCGGAGCTTCGGGAGAAGGCCTGGTGGGCAGTTGGTCTTGTGATGCTCGCGATCGTGCTCTATGTTGCGTTCGCGTTCCGCGGCGTGTCGCACCCGGTCTCGTCGTGGGTATACGGATTTGTGGCGATTGTCGCGCTCTTGCATGATGTGGTGATCCCAGCAGGCGTGTACGTCGTCCTCGGGCACTATTTCATCGACGCGCAGATCGACGCGCTCTTCATTACGGCCATCCTTACCGTGCTCGGGTTCTCGGTCCACGATACGATCGTCGTGTTCGATCGGACACGAGAAAACCTCAAGAATCGCACCTGGAAGGAATTTCGCACGACCGTCGGAAAGTCTGTCGAACAGACGTTTGCCCGTTCGATCAATACTTCGCTGACGGTGCTCATCGTCACGTTCGTTCTCTACTTCGTTGGCGGCGAGACGACCAAGAATTTTGCCCTCGTACTCGGAGTCGGCATTCTCGTGGGGACGTATTCCTCGATCTTCCTCGGTTCGCCGCTTCTGGTGGCGATCGAGGAGTGGCAGCGCAAAAAGGAGACCCGTCGCTAAGAGCCTATTACGGCAGGCTCTAAGTGCGGCAGCACGGAAATCAAACGCCCCCCATTGGGGGCGTTTGATATGTCCACATATGTTGACGGCGCGTCACGAGAGGGATAGACCAAATGAGGACCGAAGGAGAATGTCATCATGGATCAAGGCCGTGAGTCGTCAGGACTCGTCTCGTCGATCGAAAAAGTGCGAGATGCATTTATTGAGATCAACCACGATACCCGAGAGTGGTTCGGTGGTGAGTCGCTTTGTGCGACGATCCGTGGATTCTGCGCCGCGAAAGGCGTGTCGGACCCTATGGACCTCGCACACGAGGATCGCGCGATCTTGATCGTGCGCCTCTCGGCGATCAAGAGCAAGCTCGATAGCACCTCGACGGAATATCTCGCCATGTGCGGCGTCGTGCATGCCTCAGAGCTCTCTCGCGCGCAGTACAGCATCTTCTGTGAGCGCCTGCAGGCAGTCGTCCATCGGGAGGACCAGTATCCATTTCCAGCATGATCGCTAAAGCAAAGACGTCCTCTCGGGCGTCTTTTTGCTTCCCGGGCAGAGTGGTACACTGTCTGCATATGAGTCAGACCAAAGCAAAAGGCGTACTGGGGAAGGGCGGGAAGGCATTACCTGCTCCGCTGAAGCGCCCGACGGCGAAGACCGGAGGGAAGCCCTCTCAAACAACTGACCTTGCGATCGTTCGCGGCGAGCTCGGGAAGATCATTATAGATATGCTGCACATGAAGGAGGACCTCGCGAAGATCGCAAGCGGCATCGTTGCGGCAAACAACGGCATTGCGGCGCTCGCGCAGCGGATGAACGAAAAGAAACCCGACTACGATGCAGCCCATCTTGGGGAGAAGATCGCCGACCTGAAGAGCGACATCGGGGTGCTTAAGACGCTGGTCCGGCAAGCAGGAAGTCCGCGGAGCTTTATGGAGTAACGAGAGAGATTATTCTTTGACCAAAATATTTATGGATGAACATCACGCACCAGGAATTGAGGGGATCGACGCGGCAGAGCTTCCGATCGACGAAGAGGTTTCGCTCGGTGATTCGGTGGACGATATGGACGTCGAAGATCTTCCGATTGACGAAGAGATCACGCTCGGGTCGCCGGACGACGATCGATCGTAGGGCGTGTGTGCGGGGGAATATGCCTGTTTCTCGGGCTTCCTGCTGACCGGAAATCGGGGATTTCCGGGGTCGGAAAATACTAAGGAAAATAAAGGCCGATTGCCCCTTGACCACAAAAGGTCCCCGTGTATAATGACCGATACGTTCATTCCGTTTCTGTACCGCGCCATGAGAGCGCGCACGATCGTATAGGAATGAGCGTCGGTCTTTGAAAGAGCCGTTTTTATTTGTCCTGGACTCGTCCGGGAAAGATACGAACGAATATACGAGCATCACACAGTAGTTACGCAAGAATAACCCGATGCAAAAGAATCAATGCATGCGACAGCATGACGTGCTTTCTTTTGTCTCGTTTCACTTTAGTTTAGAGTTTGATCCTAGCTCAGGATGAACGCTGGCGGCGTGGATAAGGCATGCAAGTCGAACGCCTCTATCGCAAGGTAGGGGAGTGGCAGACGAGGTAGTAACACGTAGGAACGAACCCGATAGTCAGGAATAACGTGTCGAAAGACACGCTAATACTTGATGGTCTCGCAAGAGTAAAGCTTTATGCGCTATCGGATCGGCCTGCGGGATATCAGCTAGTTGGTAGGGTAATGGCCTACCAAGGCGATGACGTCTAGGAGAGCTGAGAGGCTGACCTCCACCGATGGGACTGCGACACGGCCCATACACCTACGGGTGGCTGCAGTCGAGAATCTTCCGCAATGGGCGAAAGCCTGACGGAGCGACGCCGCGTGACTGATGAAGTCTTTCGGGATGTAAAGGTCTTTTATGAGGGACGACGTTATCGACGGTACCTCATGAATAAGGGGCTGCTAATCACGTGCCAGCAGCAGCGGTAAAACGTGAGCCCCAAGCGTTATCCGGAATTACTGGGCGTAAAGCGTGTGTAGGCGGCGTAGTTAGTCTTCTGCTAAATCCATCGGCTCAACCGGTGAACTCCAGAGGAAACGGCTATGCTCGAGGGTGCGAGAGGTATGCGGAACTTATCATGTAGGGGTGAAATCCGTTGATATGATAGGGAACACCAAATGCGAAGGCAGCATACTGGCGCACATCTGACGCTGAGACACGAAAGCGTGGGTAGCGAATGGGATTAGATACCCCAGTAGTCCACGCCCTAAACTATGCTCTCTCGCCTTACGGAGTATCGACCCTCTGTGAGGCTTAGCTAACGCGTTAAGAGAGCCGCCTGGGTAGTACGATCGCAAGATTAAAACTCAAAGGAATAGACGGGGACTTGCACAAGCGGTGGATTATGTGGTTTAATTCGATGGTACACGAAGAACCTTACCAGGGCTTGATACTCTAGTGAAAGTCCATGGAAACATGGAACCTCCGCGAGGACACTAGGGCAGGTGATGCATGGCCGTCGTCAGTTCGTGGTTTGAACTGTTCCCTTAAGTGGGGTAACGAACGCAACCCCTGCTGTCTGTTATACGTGTCAGGCAGGACTGCCCAGCCCAGAGAATACGATCCCGTTTTGGATCGCGAGCTCCGGGCTGGGAGGAAGGTGGGGATGACGCCAGGTCAGCATGTCCCTTTGATGCCCTGGGCTACACACATAATACAATGGGTGCTACAACGGGTCGCGACGGAGTAATCCTGAGCCAATCCTAAAAAAGCACCCCCAGTTCGGATTGAGGTCTGAAACCCGACCTCATGAAGCCGGAATCGCTAGTAATCGCGGGTCAGCAAAACCGCGGTGAATACGTTCTCAAGTCTTGTACTCACCGCCCGTCAACTCAAGGGAGCTGGGAGTACCCGAAGTCTCGCCTCGCGCGGGCCGAAGGTAAGCTCGGTGACAGGGAGTAAGTCGTAACAAGGCACGGGTAGCGGAAGCTGCTCGTGGATCAATTCCAATTTGGACGTCTCTCGCTTCGCGCGAAAGACTGATCGTCGATCATCTCTTCCAGAGATGCGGTCATGGTGGTACACCAGAAAGGTCCACTGCCAATCATGCAGGCGTTGCATGACGGATACCCCCGCGATACGTTACGGGGAAGTGAAACGGGACAAAAGAAAGCATGGTTTCAACCATGAGAACCCAAGGGAAGGCCCCTTGGTTCCCGATACTACGCCGTGGATGCTCGATATATGAAAAATGCCCCGAAAGGGGTGTTTTTGCGCTCGCTCGAGATCCTTCGATATCTGTCGCTTGCGGAGGGTCGAAGCATGTATAATAGCGGCATGACACCGAGACTCCGGATTCTCCTTGCGATCTTTCTTGTGCTTTCGATCCTCGCGTTTACGCTCACATCAATGCGGGCGAACCAATCGTTCGTCCAGACCGCACCGGATCAGGGTTTCGGTCCGGCGAGCGCGTATGGGGTGGATATCTCCGGTCCTGCCGAGATGATCCTCGACGCCGGTGAGCACGCGTTTCGCTTCACGGTAGCAAACACTGGCGATTCGCTCGACGATTATGCGATCAGCGCGACGACGACGGTCGGGCAGATTGACGTCTCTGCAGTGCCGCCCGTGTTGCGGGTTCCTGCGCACGAGGTTCGCGGGTTCGTGATTGGCGTTCGCGTCCCGGAGGGGGTACTTGATGGAACGACCGGAAAGATTCGCGTTGGTGCGATCAGCGTATCGACACCGCTTGCCTTTGATGCCGCCTATGCCGATGTGCGGATCGTCGGGAACGCAACGCCGACGCCGGCCTACGAGATCGTGCTTCCGAAATAAAAAATTCCCCCGCACGAGCGTGTGCGGGGTGGGTACTACTGGGGGATCCGGGCGCGCTTTGCCTGGAAGAAGGGACGCAGATCATCGTCGATCTTCACGCCGCCGTTGTACCAGCTTTCTGCCTCGGCATCGCGGAGGAGCGCCTGGCGGCGGAGATGGCCAGCATCTTGGGACGTCTCAGTCGCTTCGATCAACAGCTGATCGCGATACATCTGCTCAAAACGGAGCGCTTCTTCCTCGTTGCCGCGCTCCCATGCGGCCTGGGCTCGGGCTTTGATCTCTGCGCTCGTTGCAACAAGCGTGTCCTTGTGTGCTGTTCGAAGCGAAGCGGGGTCGGGGCGTTTGGGCGGAGGCGTTTTGCGATCCGCATCGATATGCTGACGTGTCTCGCGGGGACGGCGATTGGCGCGCTGTTTTCCCATATCTCCCTCCGAAGGAAAGTGAAGGAACGATCCAAACTACCCCTTTAGTATAGTGTACTTGCGTAAAATGTCAATATGTGCTATAATTCTGATGGCAAATTCGCCAGTACTTGAAAGGGGATTTTGAATGAACACCGGACAAAAAGGCCATATTGCGCTATCGATCGTCGCGCTACTCGCCCTTGCGGCACTTCTGTACGGGCTCTACAGCAGCGTGATCTACTCGGTCGGTTACTCGCTGGGGTCGACGCGCGCACCCGCACGATTCTCCTACATGGAGGGGAATGAGCGGATGTGCGTGATCAAAGCACCCGAGATCGGGGGAGCTTGCACATCGTGCAGCGAGTACGAAGCATCGCATCCCGGCTTCAGAAGGGATTCGATCGTGTTCCGGTCCGAACGGCCAGTTTGCTGAGCGAGCGGTAAAAATACATGCGCCAGGGGTAATCCCTGGCGCAATTTTATTTGCTGCTCTCGGTTTGCTCAGCTTCGCGCTCTGCCATCCAGAGCATCGCATGGACGCCGGCCGCGCCGCCGCCAAGGGTATCGCAGATGACGTCGCCGAGCGTGTCTTGCCAACTCTGATCGCTGTAGTCGCGCATCCACGGCAAGAAGAACTGCAGGATCTCCCATGCAACGCCGATGACGAAGGCGAAGACGATCGCCGCGACCATCATCGCCTTCGTGAGATGCTCGAGATATGGAGGCTGATGCATCCGATAGAGCATGTTTTCGGGGCAGGATGGTCCGAACGAAGCGACAAGTACTACGCCTGCGTACCCGGCGGTCACGCCGCCCAAGAAATGGAGCAGCTTGTCGTAATAGATGCCCTGTGCAGAAAGATCCCAGATCATGCCGATCCATTCGAGGATCGCGACGATCGCGAGCCAGAGGACGAATTGGCGGACAAACAAACGGACGTCCATGGTGCACCAGATCAAATCTCTGCTTGCAGCATAACGCTTTTTCAGATGGTGTAAACTTTCGCAGGGCGTTGCGAACCCCTTCTGTTTCTGTTATATTCCGAAAACAAAGCGCGTGTAGCTCAGGTGGTTAGAGCGCGTCACTGATAATGACGAGGTCCCAGGTTCGAGTCCTGGCATGCGCACCGAACGAAGGGAGGAAGTATGAGCAGGGTGCCTGCGCACCCTGCGATGGTAGCCAAGAGTTCTTGGTTGTTTGGAAATGATGATATGGATTTTGCGCAAAAACTTCGTGACCTTGGACTCAGTCCTGAGACCACGATCGTGATTGGATCGGGCATTTTGAACGCGCTCGGGATCCGGAAGAGCAAAGATATCGATCTGGTTGTTATTCCGGAAGTATATGCACGCCTGGGGGCCGATCCCCGTTTTGCGAAAGAGGAATATCAGGGAAGGGTCTTGCTTCGCGACGAGCTTTTCGAGATCGGAACTGAGTGGGGCGTGCTGGGAAGAGATCGATCGTTTGCCGATCTTTCTGGTGACACGTGTGTGATCGATGGCGTGCGCTATCTCACGCCGGAATTTTTGCTGGCGGTAAAGAAAAGTTGGGTCAGCGATGGTGCTGCGCGAGAGAAGGATATCGCCGATATTGCGCTCATCGAGGCGTACCTTGCGAGGGGGTAGCAGGAGCGAGCGAGCTGTCGCCTCTGCTATACTGAGTGTCTATGGACCAGAAGTACTCCAAACCGCTCTTTCTTGCGACGGTGATCGCGCTTGCCATTTCGATCGCAGGATATGTTGCCATGTGGTGTCTCGCACGATCGGCCCCCGTTGCGGCCCCTGCTCCCGGGGTTACTCTCACCGACGCTGATGAGGTGTTTCTGAAGGGTTCGATGCTCGGATGGACCTCAGACCAAAACGGCGACCTTGCGGAAATGCTGATCATTGAAACAGGGTCGGGCTCCACATACATCCGCAGGCAGTTTCAGGCGAGCGGACGGTCGTGGCGCGCAACAGCGGTCGTCGAGAATGGGGGACGCGAGATCGACCCGCTTCCGTCGTCAGAAGTATTTGCGGAAAAGGGGTGGGTCTATGAGCATTTCTTGAACGGAACGCGCCTCTCCGTCATGAGCGCCGATGGGCATGCCGGGTCCCTCTTCGGCTATCTCCGATTTTTTGATGATCGGACACTGCGATTCGTCGCATATGCGGTCGAGCGCTCGCCAGAAGCAGGGGACGATGAAGTTCCTGCGATGTATCCGTATACGCTCACCTATCGGGTCTTTCTTTCGGATCCGATCGATATCAGCACGCTTCCGCTCGACCCCTATGCCGGTTGGCAGCGTGGATCGCTCGCAGGGGTCGACTTCCGTGTTCCTCCCGAGGTGCATGTCGCCATTGCGAACGGGACGGCGGTGCTCTCGCATCGTGTGCCCTGGCCGCACACAGATCCGTGTGATTTTAAAGGTGATGCACCGGAACTCACGGCACTCACGGATCTCGACCTCGCACTCTCGCTTGAGCGCGGGACGGCCGCCGAGATCGTCGCACGGATATTCCCGTACGGTGCGCCGGATATGTACGATGCTTCCGTTGGCGTATGGAAGTATGGGGAAGGATTCATCGAACAAACGCGCTTGGGTTCGCGCGAAGCAACCAAGGTGATCCAGGGCGTCGAAGGATGCGGACTCACGACATACTTTATTCCGCTTGAGAACGGACAGACGCTTATTGCGAAGCAGAAGGTCGTGACCGAACTCGGCAGGCACGTGTATCTCAATATTCCTGCCGACGTGATGGCGCAGGCGATCGTTCCGGAGAAGGAGGAGGCGTATGTCGAAATGATCTTGTCATCCGTGTTGGTTGGAGAAGACCGCGGTATATGATGCACGCTTTTTCAAACTGTCTCGGGTCGATCCGCACGGCAGACCTTGCATATCAGGACACCTGGACGCGGATCTTCGATGCGGCGGTCAATTTCTCGACCGTCTCGTGGGCCCTTGGAGCCGCGTTCGCCTATGCGGCATGGCGTACGTTCCGCGCATCGCGTCGGAGGGCGACGCGCCCGACCGTTCGCTTCGCGCTCAAGTGTGCGGCGCTCCTGTGGCTTGCTGTGAGTGCGATGTTGTTCGCGCTGCCTTTTGTGACCGTTGCATCGGACCCGAAGTGCTGATCTGCGTTTGACTTTCTGTCTCCCTCCCGCGAAGATGACCCAGGACCCAAGTAGAGAGGGGAGCTATGGCGCTTCCGAAAAGAAAGCTGCGTACCTATCAAGCCTATTACAAACTTCTCCTAACTCCGCTCCGCACGTTCAACGACGGTCCGGCGCGAGGGCACCAGGTCGTACTTTTCGGGGTTCGCAGGAAGGAAGACCTCCTCGAGCAGAAAGACCGGTCTTGGCAAAAGCTCATGTGTCCGTGTGACCTTGAGTGGAAGTGGAGAATGTGGAACGGCAAGCGTCAGCTGATTCATACAAATTCAGACAAGGATCGCTGTTCCGCGAAAGAGCATGCCCGCGAGACAGTTCGCAACGAGCTCCGCGCGGAGCATGGTGCGCGCTGGCGCTCAATGCCGCTTGCTGATGCGGCACAAGATATTTATCTGATGCATGTGAACGGTGTGTATCTCGGCGAGCACAATGTCGGCATGCTGTATGTGCAGGATCTTGAACGGCTGCTTGAGACAGAGCCGGAAGTGCAGGAGTTCTCTTTCCGCAAGAACGCCTCCGCAGATGTTGAGACTATTCGGTGCGAGTTTCCGAGCCGGACGATCCTCGACGCGGTGTGCGAGCTCCGGAGCAGAAAGCTCCTTGATCTCTCGGGGATGGTTCTTGTCCCGTACACGGAGTCGTTTCGACTTCCCGACGAGCTTCATGGCTTCTTTGCCAGTATCATCGAAGCCCCGCTCGACTGGTCGGATGGCTACGCGGGAGATGCAGCGCTCTGGCTGCTTTGCTCCAAGATCGCCGAGAAGACCGGATGGCAAAGCGGCGAGGACGTATTTGGGAAGGAGAACATTCCTAATTTGAGACCGGTACTTTGGGAGGAATTGTGGAAGGAGTGGATACCACGGCTTGATCCAATCCTTCTCAATGAAGAGAGTTCTTCGAGTGCGCGTCGAGATGCTTTCGACGCGATCCCACTAGAACGATGGATCGAATGGCTCACGCTGATCCGCGACTATCTTGCAGAGAAGAGAAAGGCGACGGAAAACTCGACCTGAACCCCAAACAGCGCATCCTACGATGCGCTGTTTTTCGTAGTGCCTCCGCAAATAGCGAACTTCTTCGTTGCGTCTCCCTACAGGAGCTGTCCACTTGTTGGATCTTTTCTTTCGCTCGACTCAGAAAAGCTCCCAACAAGTCTTGCGGCGCTCCAAGTCTTCGCGCCTCACCCCAGTGCCTCGGTCACCATATAGGAATACGCCTTTCTCGACACTTTCCCCGCGCCTCGAATTTCATCAATTTGCGGAGGCCCTATTGAGAAATTTCATTTTAAAGAAAACACCGCCCGAGGAGGGCGGCGTGTGATGCATTAGATCAATTTTTTCCGAAGGAGCCAGATCGCGAGAAGCGGGAGGATGAGGCCGATCGCATTCGCAACGATCATGAGTTCGCCGAGTTCCCGGTAGTCGCCGGCTCTGGTGAGTGCTCCGGTCGGATCGAATGTTCCGGGCACGACCACCCAGATCTTATTGAGGTAGACCGTGCCGATCTGTTTGGCCGCGAGCGCGAGATTGACGAAGCTGGCCGCGAGCGCGAACCAGGTAGCTGCGCAGGCGCTTGCCGCATAGCGGGCGATCAGGGCGAGGATCGGAATGAGCGACAGATGGCCGAAGGGAGAAGCAAGCGCGATATCAACGAGTGCGATCGATCGTGCGCCGAATCCGAGATGTTCCTCGGTCCAGAGATGGAGTCCGTAGAACATGGCGATGGTCGGAAGCGCGAGAACGAAGCCAACGATCGTGATTACCGTATAGACGCGCGCGATCGTGGCACGCCTGAGCCATCCAACGGCAAACCAGATCCCGACGAACCCGATCATCTCCGCGATGAACGCAAGAAGTCCGATGAACGCTTTATCGAATCCGAGCACCTCCATCTGCCACGCGGTCGCGCCGGGTCCCGCCAGCGGGGTCGCCCGGAAGACGAAGACCATGACGCCAGTCGCGATCAGGACGGTGATTTCCTCCTTTGGAAGATCCCGGAAGAGCCGCAGGACGAGCGGAACAATGATCGCGCATCCGGTGAGGAACGACGCTTCCGCCGCGAACGGCATGCCGAGTACCTTATAGAGGAGCGACAGAAGTCCGAAGGCGAACCCGCCGCCGATGATCACCCAGTCCGGGGCGGCGCGCTCGGGAGCTTGTGGCTTTACGAGGATCGCGCCGAGAACGGAGCAGAAGGGGACAATCATTCCGATCCAGAAGACGGTTTCAAACGAAAACGCCTTTGCAAGCGGGCCGGAAAGTCCGGTCGCGATGATCGCACCGAATCCGACTGCGAGTCGGCCAAGAGCTTGGACAATGTTTGCCTGCTCTCGCTGCTCAAATTCATCGAGTGTCGGGTCGAGGACGTCCTTCGTCATTG
>DATIBL010000070.1:0-5479 GCA_035457505.1 Minisyncoccota bacterium
GGATGACGGCACGCGGCAGATCACGCTTGCGGGCAATCCGATCCTCTGGACGCTCGCGCTGATCGCATTTCTGCTTGCGCTCGTGGCTGCGGGAACACGGAGTGAACGGACGCGGAGTGAAAAGAGAGAAGGATTCGGACCCGTGACGCTTCCCCTGGTGTTGATTGCAGGATATCTCGGGAATTATGCACCGTTCTTTTTGATCGAACGGCCGATGTATCTGTATCACTATTTTGCCGCACTGTGTTTTCTGTTTCTTGCACTGCCATGGGGACTCTGTGCGATAGATGATCTGCTTGCGCGGGTGATGCCATCTCGGGCTATGCGCATCGGAATACTTGGATTCGTCGTGTGTATGGTGATTCTTGTGTATCTTCTGCTCGCGCCGTGGGTGTGGGGGTGGTAGCGATGAACTCCACGAATTCGCTGCATGCGATGTGTGTCATACTGATCGCGTCCGCATCGCATCCTGCGACACCACGCAGTATCGTCTTGTGTCAACATCTTGATTCCCGTATGATACTCCCATAATGACCTCTGAATCGATGACGCCGACGGACTTGCGCACGAACTCGGGAAAGCCAGATGAATCTCCGAAGCCCGAGAAGCCGGAATCCGCCGTCCGCGCGTTCGCAAGCGGCGTGTGGGAGACGCTCCGCTACGCGCTTGTGGCCGCGATCATCATCATTCCGATCCGCATGTACGTGGCGCAGCCGTTCGTCGTGTCCGGCAACTCCATGTACCCCACCTTTCACAACGGCGAATACCTGATCGTCGACGAACTCTCAAAATACGTCGGCGAATATCGCCGCGGCGACGTCGTCATCCTCCGCTACCCGAACGATCCGTCAAAATATTTCATCAAGCGCGTGATCGGCCTTCCCGGCGAGACCGTCACGGTGCGCAGCGGCGTCGTGTCGATCACGAGCTCGACTCAGACGGAACCGCTCGTCCTCGAAGAACCCTACGTCAAGAACACAAAGAGCGAGAATCTTTCACGCACGCTCGACGCCGAGGAATATTTCGTCATGGGCGACAACCGCGCACAGAGCTCGGACTCGCGCGTCTGGGGCCCGGTCCCGACGCGGCTCATGGACGGCAAAGCGCTCGTGCGGCTCTTCCCCTTCACTCGCATCGATTACAAACCGGGCGCTCCCGAAGCGTTTAACGCCTCGTATGTTGTTGCGGCACCATAGCCACCATCGGAGACGCGCGAGCCGGGCGGATACGCACTTGCGGCCACCGGATGCGAGCGATCATCCGCCGCATCGCCCATCGCGCTCGACCTGAGCCCGGAACACCATTTAGCCGACGTTTGCCATCACTCATCTATTGAACCACCACTATGCCGACCAAAAAGACTGGAGAGAAGAAAGAAGTTCCGACCCGCCTCAAGGGCATGCGCGACATCATGGGCGACGAGCAGCACAAATATCAGGGCTTCTACGAGAAGGCCTCCGAGATCGCTCTCTACTACGGATTCCAGCCGATCGACACGCCGATCCTCGAGCGCGAGGAAGTCTTCCTCGAGTCGAACTCGGAAGACACCGATATGGTCGGCAAGGAGATGTATACGCTGAAGACGAAGGGCGGCGACAAGCTTGCGCTGCGTCCGGAGGGCACCGCGCCGGTGATGCGCGCATACATCGAGCAGGGCATGCAGGCCATGCCGCAGCCCGTGAAGCTCTACTACTACGGCTCGTACTTCCGCCACGACAACCCGCAGCGCGGCCGCTGGCGCGAGTTCAAGCAGTTCGGCATGGAGATGCTCGGCACGTCGAAATCGATCGCGGATGCAATGGTGATCTATCTCACGATGATCGTTCTGCGTGAATCCGGACTCACGAGCGCGGTCGTGGAGATCAACTCAATCGGCGACAAAGAGTGCCGCCCCGCATATCAGAAGGAGCTCGTGTCGTACTACCGGAAGCACATCAACCAGCTCTGTGCGGATTGCCGCCAGCGGATGAAGACCAATCCCCTGCGCCTGCTCGACTGCAAGAAGCCGCAGTGCCAGCCCTTCAAGGAGAAAGCGCCGCAGTCGATCGCGTATCTCTGCCCGTCGTGTAAGTCGCACTTCAAGGAGGTGCTCGAATATCTCGATGCGCTGAAGATCACCTATCGCATCAACGCCAATCTCGTCCGCGGACTCGACTACTACACCCGCACTGTCTACGAGATCTTCGACGGCGAAGAAGCTGCAGCGGCTCCGGAGGCCGAGGTCGCGGCAGCAGAAGCGCCCGCCGAGGGAGCAGAAGAGGAGGCCGAGGGAGAGAAGAAGGCGAAGAAAGAGAAAGAGGAAAAACCCGAGAAAGCAGAGAAGGCTGAACCGCCGGCACCACTCGCGATCGCCTCGGGCGGCCGCTATGACTACCTCGCCAAGCGCCTCGGATCAAAGAAAGACGTTCCCGCAGTCGGCGGATCGATCGGCGTGGACCGCGTGCTCATGTCGGAGCGCTACAAGGCATCGGCGCCGCGCGTGGTCAAGAAGCCGAAGGTGTACTTCATCCAGCTCGGTTTCGAGGCCAAACTCCGCTCGCTCGAGATCATCGAAATCCTCCGCCAGGCCAGGATCCCGGTCGCGCACGCACTCAACAAGGATTCACTGTCAACTCAGCTCGCGATTGCGGAGCGCCTCGAGATTCCACTCGCGATCATCTTCGGACAAAAGGAAGCGCTCGAAGGGACGGTCATCGTGCGCAATATGCTCACTCGCTCGCAGGAAACCGTGAAATTCGACAAGCTTGCCGAGGCCCTCAAGGAGACCCCGAAAAAGGCAAAATAACCCCAATTTTCCTCGCAAAAGCCCAAACATCGCATCCCGGGCCCCGACGCCGAGCGCCGAGAGAAGCCCGTGTTTGCATGTTTTTCGGGCCCATGCTAGGATTTCCCCACTATGGCAATCATCGCAGAGGTCAAGAAAACAGGGAGCGAGTCTCCGGCGGCATTGATCCGTCGGTTCACGAAGCGCGTCCAGTCGACCGGAGCGCTCATGACCGTTCGCGGCAAGCGCTACCGTGATCGCGTCGAGTCCAAGCTCAAGGTGAAGCGGCGCGCACTCGATCGGATGGGAAAGCGCAAGGAATATGAAGAGCTCCGCAAACTCGGCAAGCTCCCCGAGAAGCCCGAAGGACACGGACGCCGCTAGCGGCATCGCGATCCGGACGACCACCAAGGACAGGGTTCCCGCCCTGCCCTTTTCGGCTATGAAGCGCGAGGTCCTCGGCGACGCCTATTCGCTCTCGCTCGTCTTTGCGGGTGATGCGCGCACGCGGGGGCTCAATCTTCGCTATCGCGGAAAATCCTATGTGCCGAATGTGCTCGCCTTCCCCTACGACAAAACGACCGGCGAGATCTTCATCAATCAGAAGCAGGCGGCTCGCGAGGCGGCAAGTTTTGACCTCACCCCGAAGAAATTCATCGCGCTGCTCTTTGTCCACGGGATGTTCCATTTGAAAGGCATGCGACACGGGAGTACAATGGAACGTGAGGAGCGTCGCGTGCTTCACATGATCGACCAAAAGTTCTCTTAGAGGACCGAAGTCTATCGCGGAGGTCCTATCGAATTGCATATGAGTTGCAATTCATCATGCGGCGCGTGCCGCTTTTTCGCTTCTCTCCATCTTCCCCATTCCACACTATGGCTGAACGCATTATCACCGCGATCGACGTCGGAACGCATACCGTCCGAGTCGTGATCGCCGAATACGTCACCGGCGCGGGACTTCCGCGCATCCTTGGCATGGGCAGATCCGAATCCCGCGGACTCCGGCATGGCTACATCATGAACACGCTCGACGCGTCGCGCTCGATCCGTGCGGCGCTCGACGACGCAGAACACGCAGCGAACGTCCGCGTCCGCGAGGCATACATCTCGCTCGGCGGGATCGGCCTTGAGGGGACGCAAGCTCGCGGAGCAGCGATCATCTCGCGCGCCGACACGCAGATCGTCGAAACCGATGTCGATCGCGCAGTTCGCGCCGCCGAGGCCAACATTCCGAACCCCGCCAACAAGAAGATCATTCTTTCCGTTCCGATCGAATACCACATCGACGGCAAAAAAGTCTTCGGCCGCCCCGCCGGCATGAAGGGGCTCAAGCTCGAAGCCACCGTGCTCGTCGTGTCCACGCTCGAGCAGCATCTGAACGACCTCATCCGCGCAGTCGAAGAAGCCGGGGTCGAAGTGATCGATGCGATGGCCGCCCCGATCGCCGCGAGCTTCGTTGCGCTCACCAAGGCGCAGAAGATGGCCGGCTGCGTACTCGCCAACATCGGCGCCGAGACGCTTTCGATCGTCGTCTACGAAGAGGGTATCCCGATCTCGCTCGAGGTTCTCCCCCACGGCTCCACCGAGCTCACCAACGACATTGCGCTTGGATTGCGCATTCCGCTCGAAGAGGCCGAAATGGTGAAACTCGGCAAGGGCGCGAGCCAGTTCCCCAAGAAGAAATTGAACGACATCGTGCAGACCCGGCTCGAAGACCTCTTCGATCTCGTAAACGCCCATCTCAAGAAGATCGGCAAGCACGAGTTGCTCCCGGCCGGCATCATTCTCACCGGCGGAGGATCAGGCATCGAGACGATCGAGGACTTCGCGCGCGCCGCGATGCGCCTTCCGTCCAAGGTGCCGTCGCTCTCCGTCGACTTTGCCAGTTCCCCGCGCTCGAAGAAGCAGATCAAAGACACCTCGTGGTTCGTCTCCTACGGCCTCTGTATCTGGGGTGCGAGCTCGGAGCGCCCCGCTGCGGCAGCCGAATCGCTCACCGACCGCTTCGCGAAGAGCGTCAAAAACATCTTCCGCCAGCTCCTGCCGTAGCGGCCCTGCCTCGGTCCGCGGAGTGCAAATAGACGGCATTTCGAGCGCATGTGTGGGAAAAAGGTCAACTTTTTCCTTTTCTTTTTGTTTGCTATACTGTGACCATCATTACACGGGGAAAGCCTCTTCTTCCGGGGCACACACGAGAACATCACCATGCCAAAAGTGAATCCAGAGATTGAAGCATTCGCGCGCATCAAAGTCATTGGTGTCGGTGGTTCTGGCCGCAATGCGGTCAACCACATGGTCAGCTCAAAGGTCAAAGGCGTCGAGTTTATCGTCGCCAATACCGACGCGCAGGACCTGCATCACTCGCTCGCATCACGCAAGATCCACATCGGCAAAAATCTTACCCGCGGGCTCGGGACTGGCATGAACCCGGAGCTCGGCAAGCGCGCAGCAGAAGAGACCAAGGAAGAGATCCAGGAGGCGCTCAAGGGCGCGGACATGGTGTTCATCGCAAGTGGAATGGGCGGCGGCACCGGCACGGGCGCATCTCCGATCGTGGCCAAGACGGCGCGCGAGGCTGGAGCCCTCACCATCGGCGTCGTGACCAAGCCGTTCTTCTTCGAAGGATCGCAGCGCATGATGCTCGCAGAACGCGGACTCGAGAGCCTTGAGGACGAAGTGGACGCGCTCATCGTGATTCCGAACGACAAACTC
>DATIBL010000071.1:0-24838 GCA_035457505.1 Minisyncoccota bacterium
CGCTCTTCGTGATCGCGAGCATGTTCTTCATCTTTGCGTCGCGGCTGCATTTGCCACTTTGGCAGCTCGCCCAGGAAGGGCGCTCTCGCATCGGGCATCCGATCCGCGCATCCTCCGCGCTGTCGCACGCAGATGGCCCGCTTTCGGCGCTGTTCGGCAAGGAGGTCCTCGCTTTTGTTCGCGATACGCGAGGCATGCTGTGGTTCGGATTCATTCTCCTGATCTGGGCGTTTGCCGTCGGGGCCAATCGCATCCTGGTTCTCGGGCTCGCCGATGAGCGTGTTGCGCTCGGAAATTCTGCAGGTTTGGTTACCGGAATCGCTTTTGCAAGCAGCGTCTATTTCGTCGCGATGGCCGCGCTCCGCTTCGCGTTTCCGGCGTTCTCGATGGAGCGCAAGAAGGGCTGGCTGCTCGGCAGCGCGCCGATCGATCAGGGGATCATCTTTGTCGTGAAGCTCGGATTCTTCGCCTTCGTTCTCTCGGTCCTTGCACTCGGATTCGGAACCCTCGAGATGGCGCTCTTTGCGCTACCTCCGAATGCCGAGATGGTCTTCGATGCAGCGATCGTCGTTGCGGTCTTCTTCATCACGATCCTCGCACTTGCGCTTGGCGCGATCTACCCGAATCGCGACACCGATGATCCGGAGCTTCTCTCGACGACTGCGCCCGGCCTTGCGTTCATCGGTCTGGCACTTGCCTACGGGGCGTTCGGCGCCTTTGCGCTTGCGCGCTTTGTCGGAAAGGGAGATCCAATCGTGATCGGAATCGCGCTCGTTGCCTCAATCGCTGGAGCAGTCATGCTGCTCGCTCGCGCCCGCCGCGCACTCGCGCGTCTCGAATTCTCGTAGAAGTGCGCTCTTATCGGAAGAGCACCGCGCTCATGGAGATCGATCCGAGCGCGATGCCTTCGACGGGGAAGGAAACTGCATCATTTGCGGTGCTTGCGCCGAGGATGGAGAGGAGCGGCCAGTAGTGATCCGGGGTTGGGATCGCGAGTTCTGCCGCGCGGCCGAGTTTTTCGTGTGCAATAAGCGGAGTAAAATCTCTGTTTTGGATCAGCGCTCGAGCTTGCTGATCAAACTCCTCCGCCCAATCGTACGCTTTTGCATCGGACGCCCAGTTGATGCGGCCGAGATTGTGCACAAGATTTCCGCTCCCGAGGATAAGGACTCCGCGCTCGCGAAGCGCGGCGAGTTCTGCGCCGAGGGCATAGAATCCTTCCGACGATCGTGCAACATCGAGCGAAAGCTGATAGACGGGAATCGTTGCATCCGGGACCATGGCGAGCAGCGGAACCCATGTTCCGTGATCGAGCCCCCATTCACGATCTTCTGCGACCGCGGCTGAGCGTACAACGGCGCGCGTTGCGTGCGCGGCATCGGGAGATCCAGGGCAGGCATAGGTGATGCGCGAAAGTTCTTCCGGGAATCCCCAGAAGTCATGGATCGTGCGCGGCCGCTCTGCGACGTGGACAAATGTGCCTTCGGTAAGCCAGTGAGCGGAGAGCGCTAGGATCGCTCGCGGTTTCGGGAGCGCTTGTCCGAGCGTGCGCCATGCGTCGGTGTAGATATTCTTTTCGACGGCGTTCATCGGCGATCCGTGCCCGACAAACAGCGCCGGCATGCGGTCGGTGCGGGGGAGTGCTTCGAGGGCAGCAGAAAGATCAGAAACGGTCATGGTGCGGGCTGCGGTTCTCCGCTCGTCGTTGAGGCGTTCTTGAGATAGGGCGAGAGGAAAAGCAGTAAGATCGTCGCGCACAGGAGGAGGGCCGCGGACACGCTAAAAAGATTCCGAAAGCCGATTGCCTCCGCGAGCATTCCGCCGCCCGCTGCGCCGAGTGCGGACGAGACCGTCAGTCCGCCGACCGAGAAGAGACTCCATTCGAATCCCTCTGCACCCTTGTCTGCATGTCGCGCAAAGAGGGAATAGTATGCGGCCATCAGAAACGCACCGCCGGCCCCGCCGATCGCCGAGAGGAGATAGAGTCCCATGACGCTGTCGACATAGGCATAGCCGAGCGAATAGGCGATTCCGAGCATCGCGCCGGTCATCATGACGAGATAATCATCGCGCTCACCCTCTTTTCGGTCGATCGCAAATGCGAGCGGGACCTGGATCAGCGATTTGACGATCGAATAGATCGCGATCGAGAATCCTGCGGTCGCGAGCGTGGCACCGGGGATCGTCTGAACGATAAAAACCGAAAGGATCGGCCCGAAGAGCCCCTCTGCGACGTTTACGAGAAAGAGAAATGCGAGGAGGATCTGAATGACCCTATTGACGGTAAAAATCTTTCCGAGGAGCTCCATGGGGCTAGTATATCATCCGGCACGAGCGGCAGGCATATTCATCCACCTATATATAGAGGCTCAGCCCTACATCTTTTCGCAGTACACCGAGAATGTTCGGCGGCGAAATGCGCGGCCGTGCGCGACGTGCTTGTGCGATTTGAGGAATTTACGCACCTCGAGATGCGGCTGGAAAAACGCGTAGATCTCCTCTTCGGTCCACACCTTTTCCGGGACGCCGATGCGATGATGGATGTACGTTCCGGGTTCTTTGCCCGGGCGTTCCGCGAGCAGTCGCTTTGCATGGAGATCTCCTTCGAGAAGAAATGATTTGAAGAATAGGAATCCACCGGGTCGAAGGACGCGAACGATTTCGTCGCGGAGCGCGATGCGCTTCGCTTCGGGAAGATAGTGCGAGGTCATCATGTCGAGGACGATCGCGGCAGAACCATCTTCCTTTGGGATCGGGAGATCGATCGAGCGGGTCGTGAATGTCAGAGGGAGGTCTTTTGCCTTTCGCTCGGCCTGCTTCACTGCGACTTCCGAGATGTCGTATCCCGCGCCGGTAAGTTTGAATTGCTCGGCGAGATAGATCAGATTGCGCCCGTTACCGCAGCCGAGATCGATCGCAAGTTCTCCCGGGTCGATCGGCCATTCGGCGTTGCGTCCGACCCATCGCATGAATTTCTCGAGATCCTCCGCCGGTTCGTCCGAAAGCGACAAATGCTCGGGGTTGGAGTACTCCTTGTTCCAGAATCGGCGGTGCTGTTCTTGCATGCGGCCATGATAGCCGCCTTGCTCGGATGTTGCAAAGGCAGCCTTGAGTGATCGCGTTCGCGGAGGAGATATGCTATCCTCGGGGCATCTGCGCCACGAGCGTCCCTCCTCGAATGCCTCGCGCTGATCGGCCGGTTCACCGACCGCTGATCCGCATAATTCTCTTTCGTATGAAGGGTATGATCGCGCACGTGCTCGGGTTTCTGTATCGCCATATTGCTCGGAGATTCTTTTTTCTCTTCGATTCCGAGCCGATCCATAATTTTTTTGTTGATCTCGGAGGCCTGCTCGGGAAGATTCCCGGCGTTCCGCAGATTTTCCGCGCGATGCTTCGAGTTCGACATCCGGCGATTGCGACGCGTGTTGCCGGCATCGCGTTCGACAATCCGATCGGCCTCGCTGCGGGATTCGATCATCAGGCTAAACTCCCGCGGATGCTCTCTGGGCTCGGTTTCGGTTTCGGCTCGGTTGGGACGATCACGAACGGTGCGTACGGCGGGAATGAATATCCTCGCATCAAGCGTCTGGTCCGCTCAAAATCGCTTCTGGTGAACAAAGGCTTTAAGACGATCGGGATCGACCGCAACCTCGCACTGCTCGCTGGGGAAACGTTTGACGTGCCGGTCGGGATCTCGCTCGGACGCACCAATTCACCGGCTATCATCGACCACGAGAGCGCGATCACGGACATCATTACAGCGATCCGAAAGACGCGGGAGTCGCGGGTGCCGTTCGCGTACTACGAGCTCAACATCAGCTGCCCGAATCTGAATACAAAAGTCGAGTTCTATGAGCCGACGGAATTTCGCCGCCTGCTTTCGGCGATCGATGCGGAGGCACTCGATAAGCCGCTCTTTGTGAAGATGCCGATCAATCTCACAAATGCGGCAACGCTCGCGCTCGTCGATCTGTGTCAGGAGTTTGCTGTCGGCGCGGTCATTTTTGGGAATCTGCAGCATGATCGTTCGCATCCCGCATTCGATAAGGCAGAGATCGCGCAGTTCGAGGGGAAGCGGGGGAATTGGAGCGGCATGCCGTGCCAGAGCCGCTCGGACGAGCTGATCGCGCTCGCGTATCGGCATACGCGAGGGGCACTTCCGATCGTCGGATGCGGAGGGACGTTCGGCGCGGCAGATGCCTACCGCAAGATCCGGCTCGGTGCGTCGCTCGTGCAGCTTGCGACGGGACTGGTCTTCGAGGGCCCGCAGCTTCCGGCGGAGATCAATGCCGAGCTTCCGGCTCTTCTTGCGCGTGATGGTTTTGCCCGCGTGGCAGATGCGGTCGGGGTGGACGCGAGGGGAGAATAAAACCCCCGAGTACATCTCGGGGGCCCTGTGATCTTAGTCGTGCATATGTCGCTTCGGCGCGCTCATAAGCGTGAGCTCGTTCGCGATCATCGATGCAGCGAACGCGGAGATCGTTGCAATAAAAATGGTAAAGCCATCGCCACTTGCTAAAGTGAGCGTAGCGAACGTACCGATTCCGCATCCAATGGCGCGGAATTTGCTCGCGCGGAGAAAGAAAGGGAAGAGCTCTGGTTTCCGGATGAGACTGAGTAGTGTTCCTGCATTCGCGACCGCAAGATAGATCAGAAACCCGATCCCTGCTCCAAAGTGAGATGCTTTGATCCAGCCGATCCAGACAGCGAGCGCGCTGACCGCTGCGCTTGCAAAGGTATAGAGGATGCACATGGTGATCTGTGCTCCTTCGTCGTATGTGCGTGAGGGCTCTTTAGAGTTGCGCATTGCGCGGTAGCTCCATCTTCTGTTTCTACCGTACGGAGCGGGGGATGTCTTGTCAATGCCACACCGATTTGCCCCTCCGCGTCCCTTTTGCGGTTGCGTTTCCCTGAAGCTGCTTTATTCTAAAGGGTATCGCGTGCGCACGTCCGCCGCTCTTATTCTCTCATTGCTCTCTATGTCATCATCGCGCCTTTCCCCGCTCACGATCGGCATCATTGTGCTCGCCGTCCTTGGTATCGGGATCTATCTTTTTGCTCCGAAGGATGCCGTTGCGCCGGATGAGACAATCGTTGCGACCTCGACTCTGGATGGCAGCGAAGTGTCGACTCTCCCGGAAACGAAGACCGAGGATGCGGCACCAGTCTCGAACAATACCGTGACGAAGCCCGCACCCTCTGCGACCGAAAAGCCTGTCGCTCCCGCAAAGCCCGCACCGGCTCCGGCAACACAGTCGACCGCAAAGGCGGCGTATAAGAATGAGGATCCCAATATTCCGGCGTGTCCTGCTGGGCGCCCGGTCTTCGGCGTCGTTCCGATGAGCGAGAGTGATTTTTACGCGTTGCGACCGCTCGGATTCATTGCGGTGCCGGACCACATTTTCGGCGCTCCGCACATGGCGTTCTCGGTCAATCTCCCAGGAGAAAAGAAGGTGAATCGCCCGATCGTTTTTCCTGCGGATGCTGCGGTGACGGAGATCGCTGCGACCACGCGCGCAGGCGGCGTGACTGAATATTTCGTGACGTTCTGGCCGTGCCCGACATTCAAGGCAACGATCTCTCATGTCGGAGAGCTCTCGGACAAACTCACCACCGCATACGCCAATGCGGCAAAGAGCTGCGCCGGCGAACGCTGTATCGCAAAACTCTCGTACCCGGTGAAGGCCGCAGACCGCCTCGGCGTGAATGACGGCACAGCGACGGTTGATTTCCGTGCGACCGATTATGCGCGGGCGCCGTACAAGTTCGCCAATGCGTCGCGCTATGATCTTGATTTCCAGTATGCAGTTCCTGTGTATGACTACTTTGCTCCCACTATCCAGTCGGGGCTCGGGAAGCGAGTCGGAAGCGCCGATGGTATGGCTGAGCGCACGGTTCTCCCGAAGGGCGGAACGCTCGCGAATGATGTTGTCGGGACCGCGCAGGGAAACTGGTTTTCCCACGACGGATCGATCACGAAACCCGCGGGTTTCGATCAGCATATCGCGTTTGTTCATGATTACATCGATCCCGCTACTCCGGTCATTGCGATCGGCCGCGCGACGAAGGGCGTTTCGATGGGGCTCTACACGTTTCCGGTTCAGCCGACAGGAAACATTAATCGCGACTTCAAGCATGTGATTCCTGGCTCAATCTACTGCTACGAGCGCTTCAACGCAGGCCGTACCGCAGGGCGTCTCACTGTCGCTGGCCTCGATGGTGTTCTCTTAGTGCGCATGCCGAGCGAGAACGTGATCTTTGTTGAACAGCAGGGGTCTGCTGGTACGAACTGCCAGACGATCGCCCCGTGGAAGATGACCGATCACGCGACGATCTACGAGCGCTAGCAATATAACTGCCCGACCTTGCCGAGTGCGTGGTATACTGATGGTATTAACATTCAACGCAAGTACACACCATGGATGACAAAGAAAAATTGATGGCCTATGTGTCGTTTGGAGTTGCGGCTATCCTCCTTTTGCTCGCGTTCTTTGGCCCTGGTTGGAAAAGCGTTGAGGAAACACCGACGCCTGGCGCGTCTGGCGGGAGTGGTGCGGTGGCACAAGTACAGCCAACAACTCCGGCGCAGTTTTCTGCACGGGCGAAGCTCGCCGCTGACCTCGGTATTCCTGAGACGCAGATTTCACTTGTTTCCGCGTCGAACGAAGAATGGGCGGATGCGTGTCTTGGTCTTGCACGAGAAGGCGAGCTCTGTGCGCAGATGATCACTCCGGGGGAGCGCGTCCGTCTTTCTGCTGGTGGCTCCGAGTATACGTTCCACGTGAGCATGGATGGGAATTCCATCCGCATAGCGCCGTAGGATCTCTTTCGCAGTCAGATCATGGAGCACAACACTGAAAGCCAAAAATCTGAAGAGGCATCTGACGCAGTACGCCGCCGGATGGTCCGTTTTGCACTCGCATTCGGCGCTGGTGCATGGCTGCTCCTTATGATCGTTGTGGCGATGAGTTTCATGAGGCCGCAGCCAACCGTTGCGTCGGAAGAATCTCGTGCTGCAGCGATCCGCGCCGGCGGGCCGCCCCCGGAGATCGATCTCTGCCTTCGCTCCGCGCTTGGCGATCAGTATTTCTCAGAGGTACAAGATGGAACCATGGACCCGAAACGCTTTGCGCTCGCGATGACCGAATGTTTCGGATCGCCGGAGGTGCAATAGTGCCCCTTGACGGGGCGTTTGTGCGGGATTATCATTCAAACATTCATTTGAACGTATGCCAGCACGCATTACCGCATCGCCCGCCAAGGCCGCTTCCGCATCTGCGCTCTTTCGTGCGCTCGCTGATCCTCGGCGGATCGCACTGTTTTTGTTCATTGCGCGGCATCCTGGGCAGTGCGTCTCGGATGCGGCACGCGCGACGCGTATGTCGGTAGCACTCGCATCGCATCATTTGAAGCAGCTTGCCCAAGCCGGACTTGTCGCATATTGCCCGGATGGGAAGGAGCATTGCTTTGGCATTGCGGACCGAAGTCTCGCCGCCCGCGTCCGAGCTATTATTCGCGCATATCCATCACTATGACCACTGTGCATACCGTTACAGTCTACTCGACCCCCATGTGCCCGTATTGCCACATGGCAAAAGCCTATCTCTCAGGAAAGCACGTCGCGTTTGACGATGTCGATGTTTCCCGCGATCGCGAACGCGCCATGGAAATGATCTCAAAATCCGGCCAGATGGGTGTTCCTGTCGTCGAGATTGATGGCGAAATTGTCGTCGGATTCCGTCCGGATGTCTTCGATCGGCTCTTGTCGTAGCGTATCTTCTCCGGCATGCGGCAGGGCACGCTTTCGTGCTAAGATGGGGTATCTCCGGGTCGCCCGGGAACGCTTACGAGATTCATTTTGCGATCATGCAGCAATCGGCACAGCGTTTCTTGCTTCTCTATCTGCTCCTTACTGCCTCGGCGGCAGCGTCGGTCTGGGCGTATCGGCTCGGATGGGAGCACCGCGCCTACGGGCAGGCTTCGACTTCGTCGGCGATCACGACACATGCTTTTGCTGATCCGCGAACAGGGGTTGCTTTCCGCTATCCCGCCGGACATCTCGTCGAGGTGATCGACCGCTCGACTCCGCAGCGTCTCCATTATCAGATCGTCGTCGCACCGGATACCGACGAATACCGTGCGCTGAAGGCCGGCATGCTTCCGGGTCGCGAATGGCCGAATCTCGTGACGATCGATGTGTACGACAACCGCTTTGAGCAGGTTGCCCTCGCGGATTGGATCACCAAAAGAGGGGAGTCCAACTGGAAGCTCGGTGATGGCGCGCTCGCGGAAACGACTCTCGGCGGCCATCTTGCCTATCGATACCGCTATGACGGACTCTATCGCACGGATGCGGTCGCCGCGGTGGCATACGATTTTGTCTATCTTTTCTCCTACGGCATGATCTCCGATGATGATCCGATCCGATTTGTTGCCGATCAGGTCGAATGGACGCTCGATATTACGATGCCAGAACTTTTGCAAAATTAGATCTTGCCGTATGGATAGACGTACCTACATCATCCTGTTTTTCTCCGGTCTTTTTGCCGGGGCGCTTGTTGTTGCCGGAACGATGTATCATCTGATCGGCAAGTCTGAGCGGGCCGGCTACAAAGAGGGCTATACTGCTGGACAGGCAGCGGGCGGGACGATGGTTCGGGGGGTGAGCAGCGATGCCTCCGGTGCGGTGCCGATCACCGATCCTGCCTTGGCGCGTGCGATCCCGCTTTCACGCATTGAGATCGCGAAGCATGCGAACCCGGCGTCCTGCTGGCTTTTGATCGGCGGAAAGGTCTATGATGTGACGCCGTATGTCGAGGCGCATCCCGGCGGAGCAGCAGAGATCCTGGCGAATTGTGGAAAGGATGCGACGGAAGCTTTTGCATCAAAGGGCGCAAAGGGTGCTCCTCATTCTGTCGATGCAGAGGCGATGCTCGGAAGTTTTCTCCTCGGCGCGCTCGATGCCAACGTTCCCGCTGCGTCGATCTCGGTTGCTTCTGGAGGAACCGCGACGGCGACACCAGTGATCCCGAAGTCCTCCGGTGATGAGGATGGCGACGATGATGAGCAGGAATTCGAGGACGACTAAGAACTTGCCCACCATGGAAGAACATTCTCGCGCCGACGAATTGCTTGCACTGCATCCGAACGATCATGAAATCACGGATCCGATTGAGGCCGACTACTATCGCCTGATCGAACTCGAACAAGAGGTGACAAAGCGCATCCGTGAGACCGGACCAGACCTTGCGCTGACGGATGCGCTTGCCGTGATCGCGCGAGCCAAAACGCATTATGCCGAGCTTGCCAAGCCAGACAGTCCTGACCGCGATGCTGCTGCAAGCGCATTCGCGACTGAGGCTGAGACGGTCTTTTCGCTCCTCATGCGCTCTATGGAGCTTACGCAGGAAGCGCTTTTTGCACGCGCCGACGCGCGCATGGGTCGCCCGGTCGCTCCGCATGTGAAGCGCTATGGCAACCCCGCAGAGGGATTTCTTGTCGAAGGCAATGACACCACGCACTGACGCAACTCTTTCGATGTCTGACGCCGATTTCGAGGCGCTCGTTGCGGAAGGCATTTCCGCGATTCCCGAGCGCTTTTTGTCACGGCTTGAGAATATCGCGATCGTGATCGCCGATACGCCGACCCCGGAGCAGCTTGCCTACGCCGGGCTTGGCGAAAGGGATGCAATGGAGCTTCTCGGGCTCTACGAGGGGATTCCGCTTCCCGAACGCGGAGCGGAGTACGGCATGGTTCTCCCGGATCGCATCACCGTGTTCAAGCTCCCGACGCTCGAGGAGGCCGAGGGCGACCGCGAGCGTGTGCGCGAGATCGTGCGAGACACCGTCTGGCACGAGATCGGACACTATTTCGGTTACGACGACGAAGCAATAGAGGCAAGAGAGGATGCTGGAACGAATCACTCGTATTGAGCCTCGTGGCTCCGCTCGGGCCGAGTGCACCCGTGTGTGATATGATTTTTCTATGATCGCCGAGAGTACCGAGCGCCGCAAGGCGTTCTTTGATGAAGCGTCACAATTTTTGCGCGGCTCGTTTCGTGCGCACCGGACCATCTTCGAGATCTCGCCCTGGACGGCGATGGGAATGATCCTCTCTTCTGTGGTCTCATCGCTTGCGGGCTTTTTGGTCGTATGGGCAAGTGCGCTTCTGATCGATCAACTTTTTGCGGTCGCAGGAGGAACTCCAGTCTCGCCGATGCTTCCGTTCATTATTGCGCTTGCGATTTTTTCGGCGGTTCTACCGGATATGATCGGAACATTTCGCGAGCTCATGGATCGGACATTTTGGCTTCGTCTGGGAGCGGCGCTCGAGATCCGGCTCGCGCGCGCCAGGTTTGCGATCGACGTCGCGACGCATGAATCGCCGAAGTATCAGGATACCCATACGAAGGCATCGGAGCGGGGGATTTTTCCGGTGATGAATTTGGTCGATATGCAGTACGCCGTCATTGCCGATGTGTTTTCGCTGATGATCGCGTCGACGATTCTCTGGCAGATCAACCCGCTCTATGTCCTCGGGCTTGTTGTTGGAGTTGCGCCGCGCCTCTTTGTCGGGTTTCGATATGGTCGCGATGTATGGGGAATCCACGATATGCGTGCCGAAGATCGACGGAAATTCTACTTCCTCCGTGGATTCCCAAATACGACGGATTGGCTGATGGAATCACATTTGCTCGGCCTCGGGCGTTCGCTTGTCGAGCGTATGCGGGGGCTCGCTGAGGATTTCCTCGCGCTGCAGCTTTCCATCGAGCGGAAAAAGGCCCTGTGGAATGTTGCCGCGATGATCTTTCTTGCGCTCGTCTATGCGTCCGTCTATGGCGATATTCTCGGAAGGGTTTTCGGCGGCGCACTCACGGTCGGCGGATTCATTTTTGCCACGGGTGCGTTCGCGCGTTTTGGAGATCCTCTCCAGCGGATTTTTCTCGGGATTGGCCGCCAATATGAATTTTGGCTCTTTGCTCGCGAGGTGTTCCGGGTGATGGATAACGCTCCCGCGCTCCCAAAGCCCGCCGCGCCGATCGCGATCGATCTTCATACGCCGATCACGATCGCCTTTGAGCACGTGACATTTCGGTATCCTGATGCCGCCCGCGATACGATCTGCGACATTTCCTTCACTATTCAGTCGGGAACATCATTTGCACTCGTTGGATTAAACGGCGCTGGAAAGACCACGCTCGTGAAGCTTCTCTGCCGCTTCTATGATCCCACGCATGGCCGCATTCTCATCAATGGCGTCGATCTGCGCGAGATCGACCTTGGGACGTGGTACCGCGCGCTCGCCGTCCTGTTCCAGCACTTTCCGACATATGAAAGCTTCACAGCGGGAGAGGGGATCGCGCTCGGAGATTCTTCGGTCGCAATGGACCGCGACCGCGTCCGCCGTGCGGCAGAGATATCCGGTGCATCGGAGTTTATCCGTGACTGGCCGCTTGGGTATGATCAGATGGTCGGACGGCAATTCGAAGGAGGAGTGAATCCCTCGCGAGGGCAAGAGCAGCGTCTTGCGCTTGCTCGGATGTTTTACCGTGGCGCGCGGTGCGTTCTTCTTGATGAACCCACTGCCGCGGTTGACGCAGAGAGCGAGGCGAAAATTTTCAGTGCGATCGAAGCAATGCAAGGCACAACGCGCATGATGATCTCGCATCGTTTCTCCACGGTTCGTCATGCGGACCAAATCTGCGTCATTCGGGATGGGAGCATCATTGAATTAGGTACGCACGCCGAGCTCATGGAACAAGACGGCGAATATGCGCGGCTTTTCCGGCTTCAGGCGAAAGGCTATGAGGATCCGGCTCCGCCTGCTCCTGTGCGAAAACGCGGCCGAAAGGCCGCGTGATCAGGAAGTCGCATCGATATGCTTCTTCCAGGCGTTGAATGATCGGGACGGGTGAAGAACGGAGAGAATCGCCGCCATCGCCATATGGAGATCGGCATCGTCGACGCGTTCGGGAGCGTCTGGGTCGTCGAGGAACGTGAGTAGGATCTCAAATGCCAGATCGGGATCGTCGAGCTCTCCGAATTCGGGAAGCGCACGACTGATCGCGAGCCAGACCTGTGCAGCTTCAAGGAGAATACGATCCGGAAGGGTTACGCGTTGCCGGCTGAGTTCGCGGGTGATCTGATCCGTGCGTTCGGCGATGAGCGTCTGGAGGTCGCGCATGCGAGGTTCGTTCGAAGCGTCTTCTCACACGCTATGCCCTTTCAGTCTACTGTCAACATGCATCGCGTGTGCGGTGGAAATGCTCGGAGTATACTTATCCTCATGCATGCTGATACTCCCACGATTGCAACGCCACAGGAAGCCCATCAGGCAGTTCTCAGCCATCCCGATACGGTGGCGATTGTTGACGTGCGCACCCAGATTGAGCGCGAGGCAGGCTTCGTTTCGGGCTCGATCCATATTCCGCTCGACGAATTTTCCGCTCGTGCGGTCGAACTCGCGCGTTTTGAAAAGGTGTTTGTTATCTGCCGCTCGGGCGGACGGAGCGCTGCAGCTTGCATCGCTGCATCGCGCATCGGACTCACGCAGTTTGTCAATATCACCGGCGGAATGAAAGCTTGGGAAGCTGCAGGGCTCGCTGTCGAAAAGCCGAACTAGCTTCTTGCGCGGTTTGCTCCGTTCTCTGTCCGCGAGTACACTCGGGGGATGGAACCGCTTGCTTCGCGTCTGCGCCCCGATCGCCTTGAGACCTACGTCGGGCAGGCACATTTGGTCGGAGCAGGGAAGCCGCTTCGCGTCGCGATCGAGTCGAAGCACCTTTTCTCGTTCATCCTCTGGGGTCCGCCTGGCGTTGGGAAGACCACGCTTGCGCGCATTTATGCCGGGGCTGTTGGGGCTGCGTTTTATGAGCTTTCCGCCGTTTCTGCGGGAAAGTCGGATATTCGCGATATTGTCGAGCGCGACTCTGGAGACGTTCCGAAGATTCTCTTTCTCGATGAGATCCATCGTTTCAATAAGGCACAGCAGGATTTCCTGCTTCCATTCGTCGAGACCGGACGACTTTCCCTCATCGGCGCAACGACCGAGAATCCGAGCTTCGAGGTGATTCCCGCGCTACTTTCGCGGGCACGCGTGTTTACGCTCGAGAGTCTCTCTGCTGATGACCTTCGGACGATCGTCGATCGTGCGGCAGCGCATCTCGACCAAGCGCTCGATCCTGCAGCGCGAGATCGCTTGATCGCGATCGCCGGAGGCGATGCGCGTTCTGCGCTGGCGCTTCTTGAGTCGACCGTGCGTCTCTATGGCGAGGTGAGTGTGGCATCGCTTGAGCAAGCCGCGCAATCCAAGCACATCCGCTACGATAAAAATGGAGAGGAGCACTACAATACCGTCAGTGCCTTTATTAAATCAATGCGTGCGGGAGATGCGGATGCGGCGGTGTATTATCTTGCGCGCATGGTTGATGCAGGGGAGGACCCGCTTTTTATTGCGCGCCGCATGGTGATCTTCGCAAGCGAGGATGTCGGCCTCGCGCAGCCGACCGCGCTCGTCGTGGCGAACGCTGTTTTTCGCGCGTGCGAGACGATCGGGTATCCGGAATGCGGGATCTCGCTTGCACACGGCGCGGTGTATCTTGCCGGTTGCCGGAAGGATCGCCGTGCATATGATGCGCTTCGCGCTGCGGAGGCGGATGTCCGCGCGCATGGGAATCTTCCGATCCCGCTTTCGCTCCGCAATGCACCGACCGCGCTCATGAAGGAGCTCGGATACGGAAAGGGGTATGAGAAATATCCGACGGGGTCACTGTTGCCAGAATCGCTCTCAACAAAGCGCTATGTTCGCGATATTCCTCCCGAGGGGAATGGCGTGTAACTTCGCGCATCGTGCGGCTCTCGGTGTCCCCTGGCCCCAAATTTCCCGCGCGGGGTGCAGTTCGCTATAATGAAGGGCGACATTATTAATCGTCACTATCTTATCGTTCACCATGGAAGGAGAACAGAAAAGCGGATCGGGACTTGCCGTCGTGCTCGGCGTCATTCTGGTCCTCGCCTTGATCGGCGTTGCATGGTTCTTCATGCAAGGAAAGCAGGAAGCGGCACCAATGCCGGCTCCTGTAGTCGAAACCGGCACCCCGGAAGCGACACCGGAAGCAGGCTCGCCCGAAGCGCGCGTTCCGGCAAACGCCGGCGATGTGGATGCAATGGTCGCATCGCTCGTTGCCGAGGCGGATGCCGACACTGCCGCGATGGCATCGACCGATGCCGACGTTTCTCTGGTCGGGACCGACGGCCAGGCAGTATCAGATTTCAACACCACCTATGACAGCACAGCATTCTAAGGTCCGTACCGTCGTGGGCGCAGCGCTCATGATCGGTCTCATGGCACCAGCGCTTACGTTCGCTCAGGACGGCAGTGCGCCGGAACCAACCCTCCTTCGTGAATCACCGACTCGTGCAAGCACGGGAACGACGCTCAATTTCTGCACCCGGATCGGCGAGATGGAAACCAAGTGGAACGCGCGCGTCGCAGAGCGCGAGTCCAAGCTCACAGGGAAGCGCGATGAGCGCACCCAGAAGCTTGCAGAGAAGCAGACTGATCGCTCGGGAAAGCTCGGGGAGCACCGTGGCGAATGGGATGCGACTCGTGAAGCGCATTTCGCCAAGCTAAACGAAATGGCGACGACTGATGCAGAGAAGGCCGCTGTCCTGAAATTCCAGAACGATCTCACTGCTGCGATTGCAGCTCGCCGGACTGCTGTCGATGCCGCGATTTCGGATTTTCGCACCGCACTCGACAAGGAGATCGCGGATCGCAAGGCCGCTGTTGACGCCGCCATTGCGACCTTTAAGTCCGAATCTGCTGCCGCGCTTGCAAAGGCAAAGACGGATTGCGCTGCAGAAGGCGCGAAGCCTGCAGCGATCCGCGAAGCGTTCACCGCCAGCGTGAAGGCCGCGCAGGACAAGATGAAGACCGCCCTTGCTGCGGTCGAGAAGCGGAAGGATGCACTCAAGCCGCTCCAGGAGTCCCGCAAGGCCGCCGTCCAGAAGGCCGTCGCCGATTTCAAGGCAGCCGTCGAGAAGGCGCGCATTGAGCTGAAGGAAGTCCTTGTGACCTCGAAACAGGCCGCCCCTGCAGCGGGAACATCCTCGGATGGCGCTGTTCCTGCGACCAATTAGATCTCGTTTGCGATGATCTTTGCAAAAGCGCCGCAACACGGCGCTTTTGCTTTGCCGCGAGATTTGCGCCATTCGGCGTCGAGGCATACAGTAGGGAGGATCCGACGTATGTATCGTCCGCACATCCATTTTGAAAGCCCGAATGATCCAGAGGTCCGTATTTGGCACTATATGGATCTTTTTAAGTTTCTTGCGCTTGTAGATACCTCGCAGCTCTATTTTGCGCGGCTCGACACGCTGGAAGATCCGTTCGAGGGCGTGTTTCCCTCGGCGTCGCCAGCCCAAGGTTCGGAGATCGAGCCGTTTCAGCATCTCCGGCGATCTGTCTTCGCGAGCTGCTGGCACATGAGTCCGCACGAGTCGGCGGCAATGTGGAAGATCTATTCGCATGCGGGGCAGGGTATTGCGATCCAGTCGACTTTCGCGCGCCTTTCTGGATCGTTCGGCGAATCAAAACCCGATGTGCATATCGGCGCGGTGCGATATCGCGACTATACCTGCGAGTCGATCGACGAAAACGAGGCACTTGCGTGTGCGCTCTCGAAGCGCAGGAGTTTCGAGTACGAGCGCGAGCTGCGTGCTGCTGTGCTCCACGACGAACCCGATCCTCCGACAGGCATCTCGATCCCTGTCGATCTTGATCGCTTGATCGAGCACATCTATCTTTCCCCGGCGCTGACCGCATGGCAGGAGGAAACTTTGCTCTCGCTTTTAAGGCGGTTCCACGTCGAAAAGCTGCTCAAAAAATCCGAGCTGGGATTCTTCCCGTCGCGGAACGGGTAGTTGGAATTTAAAATCTTTTCCATTATGGAACACGAAGCGCATAGTGATAGAGAAAATCAAAAAGAAGAGATGATCCAAGAGCATCGCCATGAGATTGGTGAACTGAGAGCGAGAGCGATACGCGAGGGGTTCATCGTTTATGACCCAGAAGGAAATTTTCTTCATGCCCTTGCTCCAAATGGAAAACCGTCACGTCTCTCAGAGGATCAGTGGTGCGAGGTACGTTCTCGCTCATTTAAGGAATGGTTCGGGGATTGGGAAAAAGATCCAGGGAATGCGTCGGGTGCTGTAGATGAAAATGGTGAGCCGGTCGTGTGTTGGCACGGAAGCCCGAGGGCGTTCGATAGTTTTTCTGAAGCTCCAGGAGAATGGCGATGGCTCAATCGGGGGCACATGTTTTTTGACGATCGAGCGCGTGTCGTCGAATATGCACAGAAGGCGAAGTCTGCGTTCGCGCACATTCTTCGGAGTATTTATGAACAAGATCATTATGGGCAGCTTCCAAGCAGCTGGCAGGAGGTCTATGATCATGTGTTGCCGATTTGGAATGAGATCGTGGGGGATCTCATCGAACATGGTGAGCAGAGTCGATTTTTTCAGTCACGAAAGTATTCAGAAAATTCATTGCCACAAACAGTGATTACGTATAAGAACTTTTCTTTTGGAACAGAATCTGCCCTTGAGATTTTCGGCGGAGAATTACCCAACGCAGAAAATGTGGACACGCGAATGACCGCAGGGGGACAGGCGTATGCTTTTGGGAAGAATATTGGGGAGCACTACTATCCGGTTTTTCTGAACATTCGCAGGGGTGTTTCGGTTCGCGGAGATACGACTGGTCTTGATGCTGGTTTTGAGTCGATAGAAAATTTTGAAAAGGATGAAGGTGTTGATGGTGGCGTCGTACATTTTCAGAAAACGTTGCCGACCATGGGAGGGCGGGAGGATCTTTCACGCCCCTTGCGTGGACTTATCGCTTTTGACGCCCATCAGATCAAATCCGCGGAGGGGAACTCTGGTTTGTATCAAGGGAGGAATGCGAGCATATACGAATAGCGGAATTGATCCAAACGTGTGCTTCCTTTGGAAATTTCCACGTCCTTCTTTGCTGCTCTATCCCACCTCTCCGAGGGAGGGGAGTCCCACGCGCTTGCGGGCGGTCTCGCCTCGGAAGCGGCCGCTTTCCTCGGCGCGCGCGGAGACTTTGCCATTCTCGCGGCTTGCATGCGGTGCGCGCGAGAGCGCCGGCATGCTCGATGCGAGTGCGACCGTGTGCTTGCCGAATCGCCGGTCGAGCGCGTCGATGCCTTCGTTCACCTCGCGCCATGCGTCCGCCCGAAGCGCCGCGCCAAAAAGATCAGGCTGTATATGTGCGGCGTCGCTCAATCCGCCGAGAACGATCCCGGTCGCTCGATAGGGGGTCCCCGGAACGAAGAGCGCATCGAAACGCTCGGCAAGGATCGCGAGGATCTCTGAGGCTGCATTTGTCGCCTGCGAAAGATCGCACTCGAGTCCGCGCGTACGGAAATCTTGCTGCTTGAGAAACACCACCACGCGCCTTGCTCCGAGTCCGTGCCTCCGTGCTTTGATACAGGCGTTCTCGACGTTCTTCGAGAGTTCTGCGAACACACGCGCACGCGAGGTCGATGGCGGCGTGAAGGTTTTGGTTTTGCTGATGCTCTGTGCCGGTTTTGCAGATGCGCTGAACGGGAGCGCTGAGATGCCGCGGAGCTCAAGCCAGATCTCCTGAAAGGGCTTCGAGAGCATGCGTCGCACGGATGCTTCGTCGAGCCGGGCGAGGTCGAGCGCAGTCGTGATTCCGCGCCCGGTGAGAAACGCGCTCGTTTGCGGGCCGATGCCCCAGATCTTTCCAACCGGGAGTTCGGCGAGGAATTCGTGCGCGCGGTTTCCCGGGATCATCGTGAATCCGTTCGGTTTTTTCCAGTTCGATCCGGTCTTTGCGAGAACTTTGGTCGGACCGATGCCCACCGAGAAGCTCATGCCGAGCTCGCTTCGGAGGTCTGCTTGGATCGCTCGCCCGATCTCCTCGTAGGAACGGCCGAGCGGACGGCGCAAGCCGGTCAGGTCCGCGAAACATTCGTCGATCGAATATTCTTCCACGAGCGGCGTGAAGCGCCGGACGATTGCGAACATTCTGAGCGACACGAGCGAGTAGGTCTCGTAGTCGGAGGGGAGGATTACGACAGTCGGACAGACGTGCCGGGCCTCGGAGATCTTCATTCCGCGCGTGATCCCTGCGCGCTTCGCCTCGGGGCTCATCGCCGACGCGATCCCGCGCTCCGCTCCCGTGATGACGGGCCGCCCGCGGAGGGAAGGGTTCTTTGCAATCTCACAGGAGACGAAAAAGCTGTCTCCGTCGACATGGAGGATCGCTTTCGGGAAGGGGTGGATGGAAAGAGGTTTGTGCATGGCGGAGGCGTTCGCTCCATATGCAGCTCCTATGGATACTTGCGTACGACAGCGGTGACCACTGCCGCGATCGTCAGACCTTCTTTGGGATGGATAAGGGGATATTTTGGGTTTGCCGGTTCCAGGTAGGGTGTGCCACCCTTCGTGCGGAAATATTTCATGGTCCAGCCGCCGTCGATCTCCGCGATCACGATCTGTCCGGGCTTCGCATTGCATGTGCGTTCGACGATGACCATATCGCCCTCGACGATTCCGGCGTCTTTCATGGAGTCGCCTTTGACCTTAAGGAGGAAGGTCGATTCCTTGTGCGGAACGAGATATTCGTCGAGCGACATCGTGTCGAGCGTCTCTTCTTCTGCCGGGGAGGGGAAGCCGGCTTCGACGAGGCCGAGGACGCGCAGTTCGCCGACGAGCGATCCGGGGATCAGCTTTCCACGATCGTCTTTGAAGAGAAAGCCCTGCCGCTTCAGGCGATCGACGAGCTTGAAGACTGACGCGCTCGAGGCGAGACCGGTGATCTCCATAATCTCGCTATAGGATGGCATCCGGCGATGGTATTCGTAGAAGGCACGGATCCTCTGCTTGTATTCATGATCCATAGGACGGCGGTGTTCCCATGTGTGGCGAACTCCTTTGTTGTGGGGCCCCACAAGTCCTGTCAAAATATGCAGCATATTTCTCCAGGACATTGTCGCCCCACGCCGCGGATTTCATCCACACGTGTGAACACCGATGCTAGTACTCGTGTTTCGGGAAATACACTAATAAGCGAACGTTTGTTCACCTATCAGTATAGGCGAACAAACGTTCGCTCGTCAATCCACAGGGGGCAAAAGTGGCTGGAGTTCGAAGAACGCCGTAGTATAGAGGCCATGCAGGAGGTCAAAATGGAACCCTCGTGGAAAGCCGCCCTCGGAAAAGAATTTGCGAAGCCGTATTTTGCGCCGCTCGCTGATTTTGTCCGTGCTGAGTACGCGAAGGGAAAGGTCTATCCGCCTCCGAAGCAGATCTTTTCCGCGTTCGATCTCTGTCCGTTCGATGCAGTGAAAGTGGTCATTCTCGGACAGGACCCGTATCACGGACCGGGTCAGGCGCATGGGCTCTCGTTCTCGGTCCCAAGCGGGATCGATATCCCTCCGTCGCTCGCAAATATCTATAAAGAGCTTCGTTCTGATCTCGGGCTCGCGATCCCTTCGAGCGGCAACCTCGAGCACTGGGCTCGGCAGGGAGTTCTTCTTCTCAATGCAACGCTGACCGTGCGCGCAGCGACGCCGATGTCGCATCATGGGCGCGGATGGGAAGAGCTGACGCGCGCCGCCGTAGAAGTGCTTGCCGCGAAGCGCGAGCACCTCGTCTTTCTTCTTTGGGGCCGCTCTGCACAGGAGCGCGGAAAGGGGATCGATCGCGCGCGGCACTGCGTGCTTGAGGCGCCGCACCCGTCGCCGCTCGCCGCGCATGCAGGATTTTTTGGCTGCAGACATTTTTCCAAGGCCAACGCATATCTGGCGGAACACGGCCTTAATCCGATCGACTGGGGAGGCTCGCAACGCTGAACCCTGCCCTGCTATTGTTTGCGGAAGAGTTCACGCGGCGGCGTGCGCGCGAGCGAACGAACAACGAACGATGACGATGCGATTCCAATCGCGAGGATCACGAGCATGCCCGCGAAGATCTCCGGTGCCATATAGAAGCCGCGGAAGTCGAAGAACCAGGCATTGAGCGCAAGAACGGCTCCAAGCGCAATCATGATTCCGATCGCGCCTGCAGCGAGGATGGTGATTACCGTTTCATATCGAAAGATTTTTCCGAGAAATTGGCGCGATGCTCCCAGTGCGGTGAAGACAAGGATGTCGTTTGCCCGCTCGCGCGCCGCGAGTGCGAGCATTGATGCGACGAGGAGGATGCCGAGAAGGAGCGCAGGGATAGCCGCTGCCACAATACCTTCTGCGACAAGGGTAAAGACGGCGGTGACGGTGCGAACGATGTCGGTCGTTGGGATTGCTGTTGCGCCTGGAAGCTCGCGCGCAAGCGTCCGCTCGAATTCGGCGATCTCCGGTTCGCTCATGCGGGCATAGCCGAAGTTCGTGCGAGGAAGATCACCGAACACGTCGGGGGAAAAGACGAGGAAGAAGAATGGAAGTCCGGAGGTGGATTCAACTTCCCGGATGGATGTCACGGTCGCTTCGAGGCGAGCACCCTGTGAGAAAAAGACGATCCGCGATCCAAGCGCGAGCTTGGCCCGCTCGGCGAAATCGCGTTCCACCGAGACTTCGCGCTTCCCGTCGGCGCCATGCCATCGACCCGCAATGATGCGCTCTCCTGCGATGAATTCGGATCGATCAGTCAGGTTGAACTCGCGGCTGAGCTCGGGGTCCTCGCGCTCAAGCTGCTCTTGGATCGAGACGCCGTCACGCTCGATGAAGCGCGCGCGAACGATCGGAAAATCGTTCCACGATTCGCCCGCGAACGCACGAACGCGAGGGAGATCTTCTGTGCCGAGATCGAGCACATAGATGTTCGGGGCGTCTTCGCGGAATTCCCCGGCGAGATTGCCGAGTACATTCGCTTCGATAAGCGCGATAGAGAAGAGCGCGCCGAGGGCGATCGCGAGCGAGGCGATGGCGCTTGCGGCGACATCCCGGCGGAAGTGCATGACATTCACGATGCTCCGGAAGATGATCCCAAAGCGAAAGCGGTGTTTTGAGAGCGCTCCGACTGTTGCCCCTGCGGCAAGGACGACCACGATGAACGCTCCCACGACAGAGCTCACTGAAACGGCTGCGATCATTGCGCTCTCGGTCAGGAGCCATACGACTCCGAAAAGGAAGAATAATGCCACCGCAACATAAGGTGTTTCGCGCAGCGATTCGCGGATGCTTTCGCGCGTGCTGGCGTAGCCTCCTAATAGATGCTTTGGTGCAATAGCAAAGAGCTTCGCGAAAAATCCGAGCGCGCTCACGAGGCAGAAGAGTATGGTCGTCGCCGAAACGAGGATGAGGTGTGCGATCGGGGAGGGGGCATTGAGCGGCCGCTCGATGTATGTTTCGCCGAGTCCAAGCATGCCGCCGGCGGCAGCATTGCCGAGGAGTGTTCCGGCGATCCCCGCTGCTGTGCCGACAAAGAGGAGCATGAGCGCAAAGATGAGCATGACGGAGCGCCGCGTCATGCCGAGCGCACGGAAGATGGCGACCGTCCGCGAAAGCGATGCAAGCAGGTAGAGGAGGTTGATGCGGATGTTCACGATAGCGAGCACGAGCGACAGGACGATGATCGCGAAAAAGAATCGCTCAGCGGTCTCGAGTCCGCGGAGAAGCCGCCGCGGACCCTCAGTGGCGAATGTGGTGCGGAGATTCCGCGCATCCGCATCTGCTTCGATCGCCACAGATGCTGCTCGGACTTCTTCTTCTGTCCACGTGTCGGAGTATCGGACCAAGAGCGCGTAGCTTGCTCGGGAGGCGCGCTTGTCGATCCCGGCACGCTCCCATCCATCTTCCGAGAGCAGTGCCGGAGGGGCAAGACGAAAATCGCCTCCGAAGACGTCCGGTTCCGAGACGAGGATGTCCCGTACGCTGAACTCGGCGTTTCCAACGCGCACGCGGCTCCCGGGTGAGATATCAAGCCGCGCGGCGAGTGCGGGTGCGAGGTCGATCTCCTCGGCATTCGGGATCCCAATGGCGTTTCCCTCAAAACCGAGCGAACCATAGAGGGGATATGCACCGCTCACGATCTTCGCTGACGCGAGTGCCGTGCGTGCAGAAGAGGGCTCACCGTTCTCGGGAACCGTCTGGATCGTCGCAAGAGCCTCCATCCGCTCCGCAAACGTTGCGCCGTGCATCTTGAGATCATCGAGTGCGGCGGAATGGGAAATTGGTGCGTTCGAGCGGATCGATGCGTCACCGCCGATCAGGGTTTTGCTTTCGGTCAGAAAGAAATCAGTCACGCTTCCGACAATCCCGAGGATTGCAGCGAACGCAGCACTGGCGACGACCAAACTCGCGAACGTGAGCGCGAGTCTGGTCCAATTGCGCGCAAATAGGCGGCGGGCGGTCGCGCCGATCATAGTGCTGCGCGGAGTTTTCCATCCGCAAGTTCAAGGATCCGGTCTGATCGGCGAGCAAGCCGCTCGTCGTGCGTGACGAGGATCAGGGTCTTTTTGTCCTCCGCGATCGTGCTGAAAAGCAGGTCAATGACATCTGCGCCCGTCTTGGCATCGAGGTTGCCGGTCGGTTCATCGGCAACAATGATAGGCGTCCCTTGGGCGATCGCGCGTGCGATGGCGACGCGCTGTGCTTCGCCCCCGGAGAGTTCGCCGGGAAGATGTGTGAGGCGGTGTGTGAGGCCGACCCGCTCGAGTGCGGCGCGGGCGCGGGTTTCGCTCTCTTCGCTGCGGATATCGAGCGGGAGCATCACGTTCTCGAGCGCGGAGAAGGAGGGGACGAGCTCGAAAGACTGGAAGACGACCGCGATCTCCGTGTTTCGGAATCGCGCGAGATCGGCTTCGGATGCGCTTCGGAGATCGCGCCCGCCGATCAAAACCTCCCCGGCGTCGGCGGTTTCCATGCCGGCGATGATGGCGAGCAGAGTCGATTTTCCGGAACCTGATGCGCCGACGATCGCAACGCGCTCGCCTGAGTCGATCGTCGTGGTTACACCGCGGAGCACTTCGACGAGCGTCTCTCCTTGGCGGTACGATTTTTGGACATCTGTGAGGGTGATCATGGGGCAATTATACCACGCGCTCTTCTCGCCTCGGGGAGAAAGCAGCATGGTATACTTTTTGGGTATGACGTCCAAGGGGATCGGGATGACGCTCGTAATCGCTGTACTTTTTGCTGGCACGGCCGGTATCTTTTTTGCCTGGTGGTTCTCGCCTGGGAACACCGTTGTGCCGAACGGAACCCTTGCGGCGACGTCGAGTGTTCCCATCCGGGCTGTGTCGACCGATATTCCACGATTGGTCGAGAGGCCAGCAGTACCTTCCTCCGTCGAACCTGCGACGAGCTCGACGCCTGCCGCACAGACGACCCGGATCATCGCGTTCGGAGATAGTGTTACTGCAGGGTATGGATTGCCGCTTGATGCCGCATATCCCACGCTCCTTGAGCAGGCACTCGCGAGAGAGGGATTCAACGTCTCTGTCATCAATATGGGCGTGTCCGGAGATACCGCTTCTGCCGGCGCGCGCCGCGTGGATTTTGCGCTCGCATCCGATCCCGATATCGTGATCCTGGCGCTTGGGGGGAATGACATGCTCCGCGGCATCTCGCCCGCAGTCACGCGCGCTGAGCTTGCGCGGATCATCGCGGCGTTTCAGGCAAAAGAGGTCGTCGTGCTCCTGGTCGGCATGAAGGCGCAGCGGAATCTCGGGGATGCGTATGCAGAGGAGTTCGATGCGATCTACCCCGATCTTGCGCGCGAGTATGCGCTCCCGTTCGCACCGTTTCTCCTTGAGGGTGTCGCACTCGATCCCGCGCTCAATCAATCCGACGGCATCCATCCGACCGAAGTGGGGCAGCGCATCATCGCGGAGGAAAACATTCTTCCGGTGCTCCGTCCGCTGCTTTTGCGAATGTCCGCGCCGCACGCTGAGTGACGAAAAACAAAACCGCCGTCTCTCATGACGGCGGCGATACTCCGCGGAGAATGCGTGCGTAGCCTTCTCCAGAAAGTTTTGCGAGGTGCGAAATGCGATCACGTTCTGTCGGCGTGGCGGGGACGATCCCGAGTGCAAGAGCGGTCATGCGCTCCATAAAATCGGAGTAGATCGCACTCGCGGTCGCGACGGCCTTTTTTGCGACAGCGGGTCCGAATTTCGGGCCTCCGTGATCGTGTTCTCGGAGTTCTGTTTCGATCGTGCCGAGCGCCGTGACGCACAGTTTGCCGGAGTTCAAGACCGACTGTGCGGTGAGGTCCGCGTGCATCTCATGCGCAAGGATCCAGAGCCGCTTTTCGATCTCGTGCAGGCGCCAAAGCGTCGCATAAGGGGGCGAGGTTGCCGTGGGCTGCCGAAGGGTCTTTCGGAGCGTATCGCGTTCGCGGACGAGAGCAGCGTATTCGCGCTCTCGCCGTATTGCGCAAAAGTCGAAGATGAGCGCCATGGCGGCCTCGTGGGGAATCTCTTGGAAGTTCTACTCGAGTGGCGCGATCAATGCAAGTGCGCGTCGTCGCGCGCGTGGTCGTGCGCAAACCAGAGCTTGGCGGATTCGTAGGCGAGCAGGACGGCGCGAAGGATGACCAGCGCCCCGATCGCCTGTGCCGCCCAGACGTCGAGCGACGTGCTCCCCGTGATCATGATCGCGATCGCGAGGGGAGGAAGAAGCAGATTCTTCGTGAGATCGGCAAGGATATGGAAATGGAAGCCTTTGTGCGCGACATGCCGGTGCGCCGGACTCACGCGGGAGAGCAGGCGGTGCTGGACGAAGTTTCCCGCGGCGGCAAGGAGCGCGAAGACAAACATCCACATGCCGGCGATCTCGTGCTC
>DATIBL010000072.1:0-11925 GCA_035457505.1 Minisyncoccota bacterium
ATTTCCGAGCTTCTTCGCAATATGGGCCACGCCAGTGTTGAGCGACTGATTGAGCACCTCCTGCATCGTGGTCCCCGGCCCGCGAGCCCGACCGTCAAAATTGGAGATAGTCTTCCGATCGAGCACGATGCGGCCAGGATCATCGTATGTCGAGTTTGCAGTAATGACTCCGGCATCGAGCCCCGCCGCGACAGTGAGCGGTTTGACGGTTGAGCCCATTTCATGGAGATCTTCGACAATCGGATTCCCAAAGACGCCAGCCGAGGTCACCGTATTGAAGGTATTCGGATCGAAGGTCGGGAAGGAGGCCATTGCGAGGATCGCGCCGGTATTCGGATCCATGACGATCCCTCCGGTCGAATCCGAGTTCCACTCCTTCTCAATCCCTGCAAGCTCGCTCTCAAGGAAAGATTGCACGGACGGTTCGATCGTCAGGACAATATCCCCTTCCTCGATCTCGCTCCGATCAAAAAGCGCATCGCCGAGATTGGAAAAGATCTCTGCAAAAAAATTCACATAGAGATCGTGGCCTTTGCGTGAGAGTACGTCATCGTACGTGCGCTCGAGGCCGTAGCGCCCGCGTTCGACATTCTCCGCATCGAAGCCCACGAAGCCGAGCGTTTGCGCAGCGAGCGTTTTGCCGGGATAGTATCGCCAGGTCTCGCGATAGAGTGAGACGCCATCCAAATCCATCGCGCGGATGCGCTCCGCAGCATCCTCAGGCACGCGCTCGGCGATGACCTCGTAGGGGTCACCCTTCTTCGCAGCCTTGGCGATGAACTCCTCGCGATCGAGTGGAAGTACCTCCTTGAGCTTCTCGTGTGCGGCAGCCGGGTCCGTGATCATGTCTGGTGCGATCGCAAGAAGATATCCGCTTGAGATAGTCGCTGCAGCGACGAGCTTTCCGTCCTTCTCCTTGAAATAGATCGTCCCGCGATCGTAGAGATTCGGGACTGTTGCGACATATTGCTTTTCTGCTTCGCGCGCATAGTCCTCGCCATGCGCCACCTGGAGATAATAGAGGCGGACAATATAGAGCGTTGCGAAGAGCAGCACAAAAGCCGCGATGACGCGTATTCGGAACCGATTTCCTTCTTTCATGGGCGGTCGGAGGCCAGCGACAGCCCGCCTTGCGTCGTATCACCCCCGACCGATACGTAGCGCGGAGACGCGACCTCATGGAATCCCTTCTCCGCAGCAAGCGAAAGATCGATGCGTTTTCCGACGTCGACGTAGCGGGACTCAAGCCCCGAGACGACTCCAGCAAGCGATTCGATCTTTCGTTCTGCCTGGTTGCGCTCCACGACCGCGATGATCGATGCAGTCAGGAAGTACACGTACAGCGACGCCGACAGCACGACAAGGCCGATCGCAACCCACACCGCGCGGCGGTCATAGATGGCGATCATATTCAGCATGGTGTCGACGCGGTTGCGCATAGAAATAGACTCAGAGCAAATGAGAAGTATCTGACGCGGCAGCTGGACGTTCGACCAGGATCCTTTCGCGTACGACCACATACGACCGGCGAGCGACCTGGATCGGAGCGAACAGGAAAAGACGGAACAGCCCCCACCCTTCCGAGCGAACGGTGATCTCGACGACGTACGGCGAACGAATGTCACCCTCGATTGCGATCTTTGTCATATGGTGTCGGTTGATAGATGCTTCTGATAAATGCGCAGTTTCGCGCTGCGCGCGCGGGGATTCTCTTGCACCTCTTCTCTTGTCGGAGCGATCGGTTTCTTTGCGATGGCTTCGAGCAGACCATCACGGACGAGTGCGAGCGCAGTGCGCTTCACGACCCGATCTTCCACGCTGTGGAAGCTGATCACCGCAAGCCGTCCGCCGGGGCGAAGCCGTCGTGCGATCGCCGGGATGGCATCCATGACGGCATTCAACTCTCCGTTGACCGCCATGCGCAGTGCCTGGAAGACGCGCGTGGCCGGATGGATCTTGCCATTCCGATAGGCCGCCGGAACCGCGCTGCGGATCACATCGACAAGCTCTGTGGTCGTCGCGATCGGTCGCGTATCTCTGGCATTCGCAATCGCTCGCGCGATACGGGGTGCGTATCGCTCCTCAGCAAACTCGCGGAAGATAAGCGTGAGGTCCTCTTCGTCCCATCGATTTACGATCGCCATCGCGGTGACCGTACCGTCTCCCGGATCCTTTTCGAAGGTCATGAGAAGCGGTTCATCCTTCTGGAAGGTGAAGCCGCGTCCGGAAGATTCGAGCTGGGTCGATGAGAGGCCGAGATCGAGCAGCGCGCCGTCGATCTCGCGGATGCTTTCCCGATCGAGCACCTCTCCGGCGTGTCGGAAATCGGAGACCGCATGGATGAACCGCGTGAGCGTGCCGAGCTCGCGGCAGATCGCATCCGAGAAGACTTCGCGGTCGCGATCGAGCGCGATGAGCGTACCAGTGAGGCCGATCCGCTCAGCGATCGCGCGAGAATGTCCGCCCGCGCCGAACGTGCCGTCGAGGATGGTCATCCCCTCTTCGAGCGCAAGTGCATTGAGAGATTCCTGTAAAAGAACGCTTCTGTGGGCCATAGTGTTCCTGCTGTGACGCTAGAACACTCCGCTCTCGCCCAGCCGCTCGGCGACCTCGTCGGCTTTCGCCTCGAGAGACGCCTTGTAGGACTTCCATGCCGCATCGTCCCAAACCTCGATGCGATCATAGACACCCGCCAAGACGACCTTCTCTCCGAGCCCCGCGTACGCACGAAGACTCTCCGGAATGAGCACGCGACCGATGCTGTCGACTTCGACATCGTACGCACCCGCGAGCATGAATCGCGAGAAGCCGCGATCCTCCGCCCGACCCATGGAGAGCTTTGCCAATTTTTCGGCGAACGCCGCCCACTCCTTCGCCGAATAGACCGCGAGACAGCGGTTGAGACCGTGCGTGATCACGGCCTTCTTCCCGAGTACCTTGCGGAATTTCGCAGGGACCGAGAGTCTTTTTTTGTCGTCGATGGAATGTGTGTATTCTCCGATGAACATAGTGTTTCGTATCGATGCATCCGATGCGCGCACGGTGGCCGGGCCATATCGACGGTAGAGCCCCTGGCCCCTCACGCTCCCACAAGCGATTGGTTCCAGGGGCTTCCCTCTACCGCAGACATCCCACACAGAAAGAGGAAGCAAAATTTCCCACTTTCTCCCACATGTCTACTATTTTATCCCACCATCCCCCACTCTACAACCACTTGGTTATCCACAGAAAATATGGCGTAGGAATATGGCTATTTCCTCGATGAGCAGAAAACCCCCTTTGCGGGGGGGCTTGAATCCACTTTTGTGGGCTAGAGGTTAGTGGGAGGCGACTTTCGAGGAATGCGGTCGATGCACGCACATCCGATGACCATCACGCCGATCGATGCGATGAACCATGGAAGCGACGATACTGCCGCCGCATGAAGTGACAGGGCGATCGCGACAAGAACAACAAACGCGGTGAGTGCCAACACGAGTGCGCCGCGAAGTCGCTGGTGCATCCGATCTGCAACGATCATGATCGTGTCTCCTTCTCAAGATGAATGAGCGCCGTTCGGAGCGCTTCTTTGGTATACGCCTTCCGATCGAGTCGGCCCTTCGTCATGATGCCGACCAGCCCTTCGCGCGATCCGACCTTGGGGTCAGTAGTCAATCCCGCCCGGAACGCGGCGTCGTTCATATCGAGACCGTCTCGCAGCATGAATTCCGCAACGGCGCGCGGAGCTTCCCATGCCGACGAGAGGCCGAGATGAATCTCCGTGCCGTCGAAGATAGCGCACACACAGACGTCCATATACCCGGTCTTAGTATGCGGCACCTCCATCAGTCCGGACTCGATCCCGATTGCATACGTACAATCGCCAAATGCCGCGCGCGCACGATTGATCGCGCCGCGGATGGTTTCATCGAGTGAACACGGTTGATCGGCAACGCCCGAGGGAGTTTCGAGTGCGTGCACGATCGCCTCTGCAAGATGCGGGTATTCGCGGAGAATCTCTTCGACCGCGCCGACTTTGACCGGATTCTTCGAAGCTACGATGATCTGCATAGGCTTCACAAATATTCTCTAGTTTGGAAGTATGCCCCAAAATCTGTTTTGGCGCCAGAACCGCCAAACCATAACATGCTGCAGTTCTATGCTGGTTTACGAAGCAGGAAGTGGAATGTATCAAAATACCAAGGACGAAGCATGGCATAGAGAACGATTCCAGGAATACGCTTTGCGAATGGCATCCGACGGATCTTTACTGATCTTGTGTCCTGTACCTCCCATCCGATCGAATGAGCGAGAGAGCAGAATGCGTCATGAGTATAGTAATGCATCGCAGAAAGCTCCTGGCGACCGGCGCCTCCATCATGAGACTTTTCCATCCTACGGAGGCGCACATACATGTCACTGAATTTGCGCGGCATCCAGTTCACAAAATAGAGATGATAGTGAGGATCGCGATAGCCAAACCGATTCGGAGCACTGACGTATGCATACCCTCCTGGCTCGATCACACGATAAAGCTCCATTAGGATCGCATAAGGATCCTCAACATGCTCAATCACCTCAGAGACATTCGCAAACCCGAAAGATGCTTCGGAAAATGGGAGCTCCTCTGCCATACCCCTGATGACTTCGACGTGCCCATGTCCGGCATCCGCGAGGGCTTTTCTTGAGATCTCCACATAATCCGGACTCCTTTCGTATCCAACAACATGAGCTCCGCGTTTCGCCATATCCACAAGAAACTTTCCTCTTCCAGACCCAAGGTCCAGCACTTTTCTCTGAAGCAGATCTGGGACGAATGTGAGGAGGCTCCGAAAATGAGATTCCATAGGAGTTCTATTCTAGCAGATATGAACGGAAGTTTGCGAAACCAAAGTTCACCTGACACGATATACTTCGATCGTTGGGCCATTCTGGGTTAAACGGTGAAGTTTAAAGAGTGGTGCGCGCATATTGTTGGGAAGATCAAGACTTTCTGTGGTTTCGGTCGCTTTTTCCGGGAAACGCGCGAGCAGCTCAATCTCCTTGAACGACTCGAGCTCATACCCCTGTCGCAATCGCAATGCGCGTTCTTCTGCATTCCACCAACTGATCACCAAATAATCGTAGTCCTCCACAAGGAGTGTTTCTGGGACGCCTTCGCGAAAATACGCCGGGGTCAGAACATAATATTGGGGTACCGATGGGCTCTCGAGAACATCAGAGTCTCGCAAGTACACCCGCTTCTTTGTCAGAAAATAGGGTGCATGTTCTTCGATATCTCGTATTGCTTCTAAATTCTCTGGGAGTGCGATCGGTTCTTCGAATGTCACGATCCGCGAGTGATGCGCAATATTGTTTAGGATCCACTCCCTTGCCTCGAGTCGCGTAGACGGAAGCGCGAGACGCAAATCAAAAAGAACACTTCCGTATAGCGATGCAATAATAACAGCAAGCAAGATCGGGGTTGCTGATCTTTCGCCGAAGCGTGCGATTGCGGCATATGTGGCGCTCGCTGCAACAAGTGCGAGCAGTGGGATCAGTGGAAGTGCATATCTCGGCTCACAGGTGTTTACCCCGAACGCCGATATCGCAGTGATGCCGACCAAATATGCGAGTCCGAATGAGCCAAGAATGATCCCCTCTGAGCGAGGTACGTCTCTTCGAAAAATAGCGATCGACAGCCCCAGAAGGAATAGCACAAGAATCAAGAGATCATACTCAGCAAGAATACGAGGATAATAGGTGAGTCCGCTCACGATGCCCTCTCCGCAATATCGAGCAAGTCCGCCGGAAAGCGCCTTTTCAATCCCAGGGGCTGTATCTACTGTCGAAAAAAACCTCCGGACGATCCTCACATAATTCTCAAGGCCGTAAGGATTCAGATAATACAGCATACCGACACCTCCGGCGATCACCGTGTGCGCAGCAAGAAACCCGCGATGGAAGAGGATTTCACTGAGGGATCGTCCTCTGTTTGCTAAAAAATGCGCAGCGGCAAAAGATATATAGACAACCCCCCCGATAACATTCACCCCAAACGCGAGGAGGGTCGCCATTCCAACAATCAGATACCTTCGGAGCGATGGAGCATCGAAGACCCGAAGTGACATCCATATTCCGCAAAGGATGAGGAGCACCTGAACACTCCATACGCGCCCAAAATGCGCAAGCTGAATGAACAGCAAACTTGTCGCAAAAAAATATGAAGCAAGGAGCGCCACCTCCCTACGTCTGAGAACCCGAAGTGCTATTTGATACAGGACATACACACTAAGCGCTCCATAAAAGACGGACGCAAGGCGAACCCACGGAAGTAGCTTTGCATAATCAAGGATAACAAACTCCTTTATCGCAGAAGGATCGAACGGGACGCCTAAAAGCGGAAGGGTTGAAACACCAGCCAGGACAAACGGAAACACGGCAAAAACATTCACTGGCGGATAATACAGCGTAGGATACGCAGGCCGAAGCGAGTGATCCGCGATCATTTTTAGCGCTGCCGACATCGATGGGGCCTCATCGCCGACCGTGGTTGCGAGACCGAAGTTATAGAAAAGTCCAGTACTCGCGAGAATAACAAAACCAACCACGATCAAAGCAAGGATCAAATTCTTGCGGATGAATTCAGCGGCACGTTGGATCATAGTACCTCTCTCACGTTCATGGACATTCTCCCGCACTTACCCCCTCGGGCGCAGGGTTGGGAAAAGGACCACGTCGCGGATGTTGCGCGTGTCGGAAAGCAGCATCACGAGGCGGTCGATGCCGATGCCCACTCCTCCGGCCGGCGGCATGCCGTATTCGAGCGCCTCGAGGAATTCTTCATCGAGCTGCTGCGCTTCGGCATCCCCTGCAGCGCGAGCAGCCTCCTGCGCGTCGAAACGCGAACGCTGATCGATCGGATCGTTCAGCTCGGAGTATCCCTTCACCAGCTCGACGCCCGCGACGACCAGCTGGAACGCGTCCGCGATCTCCGGGTCTGACGTTTTGCGCTTGGCGAGCGGCAAATAGCCGATCGGATAATCCACCAGATAGGTGGGCTGCATGATCTTCGGGCGGCAAAGCTTCTTGTAGATGACATCGAGCATCTTCTCGCGCGTATCCCCCGGCGCGACCGACGCACCCGCATCGCGCGCGATCGCGGCGAGTTCTTCGCGCGATTTCTTTCCGATGTCTTTGATCCCGGCGTACTCGTCGAAAAGCGAGAGGAACGGCACCACCGCGAACGGTTTTCCAAAGTCGATGAGTGTGCCTTCGTGCATGCATTCGGGAACCCCAAACACGCGCGCTGCGAGCTCGCGAAGCATCGACTCGACAAAAGCCATCTGACTCGTCGCATCGGCATACGCTTCGTAGAACTCGAGCATTGTGAACTCAGGATTGTGCGTGAGGTCGATACCTTCGTTGCGGAAATTGCGCGCGAGTTCGTAGACCTTGGGGAATCCGCCGACGAGGAGGCGCTTGAGATAGAGTTCGGGCGCAATGCGAAGGAAGAGATCGATATCGAGCGCGTTGTGATGCGTCTTGAAAGGTTCAGCGTTGGTTCCGCCTGGGATCGGCTGCATCATGGGCGTCTCGACCTCGAGATATCCTGCCTCGTTCAGAAGCGCGCGGATCTCCGTCACCACGCGAGAGCGCAGAAGAAACCGCGCGCGGGATTCATCGCTCGAAAGGATGTCGAGATAGCGTTTGCGGAACTTCTCCTCCACGTCGGTCAGACCGTGCCATTTGTCCGGCATCGGGCGAAGCGTCTTTCCGAGCATGCCCCAATCCGCGACCATGATCGTTTCTTCGCCGCGCTTCGAGAGCGCCAGCGCCCCCTCAAGCCGCACGAAATCGCCAAGATCAACATTGTCTGCAAAGAGCGCAAACCGATCGGGGTCCATCTCATCCTTGCGCAGCATGCCCTGGAAATGCCCGGTCCCGTCGGAAAGGTCCACAAAAAGCAGTCCGCCCTGCCCGCGGAGCGCCATCACACGCCCGGCGATCGCGAGCGATACGCCAGAGGCTACCACATCCCCAAATGCCGCACGAACCTCTGCGATCGTGCGATCACGGCGCGGCGCAACCGGATAGGGATGCTCCTTCGCCGCCTGAAGGCGGTCACGCTTGCGCAGCCGCTCCTCACGAATCTCCTCTAATGATGCCATTCGGGCATTGTACCCGTTCGAAGTGCATCACTCAACTTGCTTTATGAACAAAAACACCGCGAAGCGCGGTGTTTTTGGATCAGAGTGATCGATATTATTTGATGTCGAGAATCTCGCAGGGCATGGTTCCTGCCGGAGTCGTGCAGTTGAAAGCGTCGCCTTTCTTCTTGCCGAAAAGCGATTCGCCCAGGGGCGATTTGTTCGAGATCTTCCCTTCTGCGATGTTGGCCTCTTCGCTTCCGACAATGGTATAGGTCTTCTCCTCCTTGCCGCGGCGGATCTTCACAACCGAACCGATGCTGACGGTATCGGATTTGCCGTGCTTGGACGTCACAATGACGGCGTTCCTGAGGATCTCCTCGAGCGTCATAATGCGATCCTCAACTGCAGCCTGGGCCTCGCGCGCAGAGTGGTACTCTGCGTTCTCCGAAAGGTCCCCGAGCGCCTTCGCGGCCTCAAGCGCCTCCGCGATCTCCTTGCGGCGATCGTGGGTCAAAAAATCAAGCTCCTTCTTGAGCTCCTCAAACTTTTCTTTGCTGAGATATTCTTTGGTTGAATCCATAGGTCAATCATTGTATGCCATTTCGGCCCCCCGGTCAACCCGATGCTATATGGACGGATAGCGACCCGAGAAATACCCAAAACGGCTTCACCCGGGCAAGATCAGAGCGCGATCGGGGTCTCATCGACCTGCTCATCGGTCGGAGGCTGCATTTCTGTTGAGGTTGCCTGGGGAGCTGCGGCCACCGTGGATGTCGCCTGCGGATCAGGAAGCGTGATCGGCGCGGTCGGGACGGGTTCCGGCCGCGGACGCTTGGTCCGGCCGACATACTCAGGCGTCTCATAAGCAATGTACTGAAGGAGCTCCTTCGCGACATATGCGGCACCGACGAGATTGCCCTTGATCCCAGACTCCATCACGATCGCAAAGGCATAGCGGGGCTTCTCGTACGGAAAGAATCCGATGACCCACGAATTCACGCGCCGCTTCGAAATGCCGAGCTCTGCGGTTCCCGTCTTTGCTGCCACGCGAAACTCTGGAATGTTGAGCGCCTTTGCCGTACCCTCTGTGACCGCCTTGCGCATGCCTTCCTGAATAATATCGAAATATGCGTCGGGGATTTCGAGGTCGATGGTCGACGTCGCCTGTCCGCGGAGCAGCCGCGGCGTCGGCACTAAGCCCTTCGACGCGATGATCGAAGCTTCTTTTGCAGCCTGGAGCGGTGTGACCTGAACGCCGTATTGTCCGATCGAGGTGAAGTAGGTATCGCCGATGCGCCACGGATCGCCGGGAAAAACTTTTTCTTTCCACGTTGGATTCGGGATCGTTCCATCGCGCTCGCCAGAGAGCTCGATCCCGGTCGATGAACCAAAGCCGAACATGCGCGCGTATTTTTCCAAATTGCGGACGCCCAAGCCGCGCTGTCCCTGGAATCCTCCGCCGATCTCATAGAAATAGACGTTCGACGATTGTGCGATCGCGGTGCGCATATCGAGCCAGCCGTGCGCGCGCCAATCCGTGAACACGCTGTCGTTCCCTGGGACATAGGGATTGGGAACGCGGATCGATCCGGTTGAGAGGATCTGCTTTTCTGGAGTGATGATGCCCTCCGAGAGCGCCCCGAGTGCGTAGATCGGCTTCACGATCGAACCGGGCGTATAGAGCCCGGATACGACGCGATTCAAGAACGGCGTCCTTGGATCGTTCATCACTTTGGCGATCGCGGCCGTGTCTTTGGCCTCGGTCATCATGTTGGGATCGAACTCCGGCGCCGAAACGAGTGCGAGAAGCTCTCCCGTCTCGATATCCATGACCACTCCTGCACCTCCGCGGAAATCGCGTTCTTCTGCGACGCGGTGAATGATCCGATAGAGCTCCGCTTGAATCCGCGCATCGATCGAAAGGTCGAGGTTTTCTCCTGAGCGGGGCGGGTCGATCACGTTCGACGAAAGCGTCTCGCCGAGCGCGTTCGTTTCGATGATCCGAAGACCAGTCTTCCCCTTGAGGCGATCGTTGTATGCTGATTCGACGCCGGAATCAGCCTCATAGTCGGTGCGGTAAAAATTCCCCTTCTTGTCGCGAGCGGGATAGCGAATATACCCGAGCACATGCGCGAATCCCGGATCAGAGATATATCGGCGGAGTGAAAATCCCATCGCCTCCGTCGCCGGAACGTTCCAAGCAAGTTCTGTTCCGAGGCGATCGCGAATGATCCCTCGCTCCGGAAACACATGCTCATGCTCGAGCCGATTGTTCTCCGACAGTGCGGCATAGGCGGCGCCTTGATTGATCTGCAGGACACCGGTGCGCCAAGCGAAAATCGTCCCGATCGCCAGAAAGGCAAACGCGACGAGCATGATGGTCCCCCTTCCGATCGGCTTCTCGAGTCGTCCCTCGAACTGATGCTCATCGAATTCAGGAATATTCTCCGAGTCGAGAAAGATCTCGTCCGGTTCAATATCTTTGGTCCGTGTTCGTGCAAAATGTCGTCGCATAAGCAGACTGGTGTTCTCGCTTTGCTATCCGCGCGCAAAGCGTCCGCGTCCCGCTGGCCGGATCTTGGTCCGGATCACTTCCGCGATCCCGAGTCCGACGAGCATGATCGCTCCGACGCCAGACACGACAGCGAATCCCCCCGCCGGAGCGCCGAACAGGAGGTCGATCGCGACGCCGAACACGACCGCTTCTGCATACCGCGGAAAGAGCAGAAGCCCAAGCGCAAGGAAGAGGGCCGTGAGCACGAACGGAAACGCGACGAACGACACGAGAACGCAGACATTATAGCAAAGTCGCATCATACTTCTGGTGCGCCAGACTCAACGGACGCAGCGTTCTCGATATCGAGCGATGGGAGCGCGACATAGACGAAGCGAAGCTCCTGGATATTGAATGGGAGTTTGAAATAGATGCGCTGGAATGAGCTCGACTCGGGACGCTCGATGCGCTCCACGATCCCGGTGAATTCGGGGCCGAGCGATGGGAGCGAAATGACCGCGCCTTCGACCACATCAAGGCCGCGCGGGAGCAAAATCCGGAAATTCCCTCCCCCTTCGCCTTCGGCCACGGCCGCGATCGAGCTTGTTCCAACAAGGACCGGAAGCTGCCAACCAGACGAGGAATAGAGGGACACCACCGCGCTCCGCCCGTAGACGCGCGCGACTTCGCCGATCACAAATTCTCCGTCGGCAAACACTCTCGCGCCTTCGACGACGCCGGCATCGGCGCCGATGTCGATCACGAGCGTATCGTACGGAGAACGGTTAGGGCGGACCAAGATCGCCGCAAGCAGCATGTCGTATTCGTGGGGACGTCCGAGCGCAGCCTTGAGCGCCACATTCTCCGCGCGCAGGGCTTCGCGCGTCATCGAATCCGCGGCCGTGCGAAGAAGCGCAGCCTTGAGCTCTGCGTTCTCGCGAGCGAGGGCGTCCTTTGACGAAAGATATGCACCGAATGTGCCGAGGCGCGTCTCCGTCCAATCTCGCGCGACCCAGAACGGCCGCACCGCACCAGCGATCAAGCGCGCGAGCGAACCCGAAAAAAAGGCCTCGACAAGAAAGACCAGGAGGACTGATCCGGCGAGGACTGCGAGGCGGACGCGCTTTCGAACGCGCGCCGCCCTATCGTGGCGGAAGCTCGTTATCATGTTCAATTAGCACCTCGCGGAAAAGATCGAGATTCTCGACGACGATCCCCGTCCCGCGCGCGACCGCCGTGAGCGGATCATCTGCGACTTGGACCGGGATCTTGAGCGTGCTCGCCAACAGATCCGAAAGGCCATAGAGAAGAGCGCCGCCG
>DATIBL010000073.1:0-9339 GCA_035457505.1 Minisyncoccota bacterium
TTGCGCGATCGAGGACCTCGATACCGCCCTCCACGAACGGATGCGCGTTTGCGCCGTACTTCGCGTGGTACGGGTAGCCGGGTCCAAAGATCCAGTGGCCGAAGGGGATACGGACCGTGTTGATCCCGCGTCTCGCGATCCACTTGAAGTCTTCGTGCGTAATAAACGTGTTCCAGTGCGCGTGGAGTTTCTCCGCGGCGCGCTCGCCCATTTCGACACACCAGGTCGTTTCGTCCGTTGCGTCCATGTCTTCGAAGAGCGAAGGCGTCATCCATTTTTCAAGAACCAGCCATCCGCCGAGATTGACTCCTCGGATCGGCAATTGGGCCCAAGCCTTTGTGTGAGATCTCCGCGCGGTCCGCTTCGTAGCGTTCATCTCTATCTCCATGCGATTCGGATGTTCCTTGTGAACGATACCGTATTTTCTTCTGCGGTCAATTTACGGACTTGCCCCCCCAGGTGAAACTCCCCCTCGAAATTCATCCCCGTATCTGGTACAACGAACATATATAATAGAGCATCGCGTAATTTCCGAGGATCACTATGAATCCCATCACCGTCGAGACGACCGTGCGCGCCCCATTATTGAAGGTTTGGCAATATTGGAATGACCCCGCGCATATCGTGCGCTGGGCGTTCGCGTCCGATGATTGGGAAGCTCCAGCGGCGGCAAACGATCTCCGCGTCGGCGGTACGTTCACAACGACGATGGCGGCAAAAGACAAAAGCTCAAGCTTCGATTTTTCGGGGACCTACACGATCGTCGAGGAACATGCGCGGATCGCATACGACATGAGTGATGGCCGGCACGTGGAGATCGCGTTTGCGGAAACACCGGAAGGCGTGCACGTGACGGAAACGTTCGATCCGGAAGGGGAGAACCCCGCCGAAATGCAGCGCGCAGGCTGGCACGCAATCCTTGAGAATTTCCGAACGTATACCGAGGATGGTGCAGCTGCGCACCCGCCGACCGCACACTCCTGATTGCCGCATTGTACGCACCCTCTCAAGAAGGGTGCTTTTTCTACCGCAAACCTTACTCACAGGCATATGCAATAGGAACTTTTCGCCGAGATGCCATGCGGTACAATAGAGAAAGTGAGTCATTCCTCTCGCATGCACGAACGCTCTGTTCCGCGCCATCATCGGCTGCTCGGCAGACTTCGCGCAACGCTCGCTCGGCGTCCTGTTGCGGTCGCATGCTTCATCATTCTTGTCGGCTTTGCCGCTTCAGATCGCGCAAGCGTGATCGTGGCGGAAACCTTTGAGCACCGCGCGCATGGCGATACCGTCAACGCGCTGTCTCAGTATCTGAAAGACGAACAAGCCGCGCTCCTTGCGGAAGCTCGCTCGCTCGCCACGGTACCGGAGATCCGCTCCGCACTTGCGGCACGCGATTCGTTCCGGCTGATCGAACTTTCGCAAGAAGAGGTTGCGCGAGGAAAGATCGGCATGCTTCTTACGACCGATGCGAACGGCGTGGCGCTTGCCCGGACGCGCTCAATTGGCCATCGCGGCGACTATGTGTTCGATCGGACCGCATGGGGGCGCGCAGTTGGCGATGGAGCGGAGATCGCCGTGATCGACCATGGGATCACGCATCCGCTTCTGATGATTGCAGGAGTTCCGGTCCGCGCCGACGATGGGGTAATGGTCGGAGCTGTGTTTCCTGCTCATCGGATGGATGACGTCTTTGCGCGTACCCTTCGCGATGCACATCTTCCGCCGGGCTCTGAGGTCGCGTTCTTTCTTTCTGATCGCGGCGTCGTTGGGGATAGCTTTTCAACAGAAGAGCAGCGGCATCTTGCTGAAGTATTCCTCAACCCCGCCCAGATCGGAGAGATTGAATCGGTCGCGCGCGCGACGCACGACGCGATGTGGGATATCGGAGTCGGTGCGGATCGGTACACGGTCGTCCCGCTGCTTTTTTCTGGATATCAGGATGCGCCGGGCGGCGCACTGGTGTTTCTTCCAACTTGCCATACATGCTGGGCTGCGGGAGTCGCCGCGTTTTTTGCGCTGTTTGTTGCGAGCTTCGGGATTCTTGCGCTTTGGTGGATCGGCGCGCGGGGAGATCGAATGCGGCATGGCGCGCTGACCCTTCTTGGACTTGGATTGCTCGGCGCGCTTGCAATCGGTGCACTTTCTCTTTTTCGCATGGAGAGCGGTGTGCTGCGCATATCGGAGCCGCGATTCTCGATCTATAACTCGACGATGCGCTTTGACCCCGATACGGATATCGTCGATCCGAGCTTCGAGCAGCGCGTTGCGATCATGGTCGCGACAGGGGGAGAGACGATCAACGCGGTTGACACCGTTGTCGGCTACGACCCTGATGCGGTCATCATCGAAGACGTACTGACGACAAGCTCGTTCTGCGATCGCGGATTTTTTACCGAAAGCGAGATCGATCCTCAACGCGGCGAGGTTCGTATTTCCTGCGGAGTTCCGTCTCCGGCGTTCTCCGCTTCAGAGGGGATCGTGGCCGAATTGGTCTTGCGCCCAAAGCGCTCCGGAAGCTATACACTACGCTTTCTCCCCGATACGCAAGTGCTTGCAAATGACGGACTTGGGACCGATGTCTTGCGTCAGACGACCGATGCGACCTACCACGTTCTCGATCGCAGTGCGTCTTCGACCGCCCCGCGGGGAATCGTCTTCTCCTATTCGCATCCGAACAGCTCGCGCTGGTATCGGTCGCGGACCGTGCATTTTTCCTGGCTTCGCGAGGCGGGGCACGCGTATCAATATGCGATCGACCAATCGGTTCTGACCATTCCCGTCGACGGCACCCAGACGACCGCTGCGGGGACATCGCTCTTTGTTCCGGAGGATGGCGAATATTATTTCCATCTGCTTGATCGCTCAAGCGGCCGGGCAGATGTGGTGTCGCATTTTCGTGTTCGGATCGATGGAACGCCGCCGCCAGCGCCGACCATCGCGCTGTCGAACGATCGTCCGCGAGTCGGAGAAACGGTCCGGTTCGAATTTTCTTCGCGCGAATCGTCGGAGGGTTTGCGCCGTTGGTTCTATATGCGCATCGGCGAAGGCGGAATGTTCGTTCCGATCGAAAAGAGTTTCGTGATTCCGTTCCTTCGGGCCGGGACCTACGTCGTGACGGTCCGAAGTTTCGATCTTGCGGGGAACTGGAGCGACGCGACAAAAACTGTTATCGTATCTCCGTAACGCAAACGCAATATGGTCATCCAAGTCGTGAACATTACCGCGGGATTCTTGCTTGTGGCGCCGAAGATCGCGGAGCATGGGGCCTCGACGGGCGCGGACTCTGCGGCACGCCTCCTTGGACCGCATCAGGCTACGATCGGCTATGCTGCGCTTGTATTCGGTGTGATTGCCCTGGTTGAACGCATGGGCATTCTCTATCTTGGGCTTCCCATGTTCGGATCGAGCTATCCCCAGGCGCTTCCCGCGATCGCAAGCGGGCTCTTGCTTGCAGAGAGCGATCTGTCGCGTTTTGCTTGGCTCCGTCCGGTTATGGATCGGCTTCGTCCGTATGCGTCGATCATTGGGGTCGCTGCCATGCTCTCCGGCGCAGGGTCGCTGCTTTTTGGCTGCGTTCTTCCTGTCGTGTGTCCGGGATAAAAAAAGTCCCCGGTCGTCTGACCGGGGGAGTGTTCATTCTTGTGCCGCACATTCGTGCATGATCTCGGCGACGCGAAGCGCGAGCGCTTCATCGTCCCGATCGAGATATTCCGGAAGGAGTCGTGAGATCCGAAGCGCAAAGCGGTGCACGAGTTCGGGGACGCTGCCGGACATCATGATCGCGAGCGGAGTCTTTCCGAGGCGGCCGCTTTGGCGGAAGGGGCGAGTAACCGTGAGAGAGAAGTTTCCGTCGTGGCCGATCTCATTCAGCGCCTTTTTCCATGCCAGGGAAAGATGATCTGGATGCGTTTCGCCAGTTCGGTCGAAGCCGTTCTCGACGAAATCGATCGCCGCAGCGCGGAACGGATGATCGCGAAGAGAAGCATATGTCATGATGGCCTCCTTGGGAGTGGTCGCGGTTGCGACCCGAGGGATGGAGAGAACGATTCGCTATAATTATATCACTATTCATCCATTTGTCAACTTTTCTGGATATCCTATTTCACGGCCGCACGAAGCGCGATATACTGGATTCATATGAACAAGAATGCGGTCGGGCTGGTTGCGCTCGCAATGCTCCTTATCGGTGTTATTCTCGGGATCTCTCTCATGACCATGCGGAGTTTTCTTCCGTCACATTCGGACGAACAGCTTGCAAATCGTCCCGCGGCGGCAGATCCGTTCGCAACGCCGATGCTTCGCGACGCAGAAGACCTTCGCGGGTTCTCGCTCCTTGTGTCCGGACTCGAGAAATTCCGCGAGCGGAACAATTCGTATCCCGACACGCTCAATGATCTTGTTGATCGCGGGATCATGAATGCGATCCCGATGGAGCCGATCGCGGGTGGCGGATGGCGCGAATATCGCTATGTGCCCTGGATGAAGGTTGATGCCCCTGGTCTCTGTAGTATGGACGGCGTTCCGCACTGTCTCGGCTATCATCTTGGCGCATCTCTCGAAGATCCTCGACACTTGCTGCTCGGGGTCGACGCGGATGCGAGCGAGATGGGTCTTGGACGCAATTTCTCTGGCCTCGACTCGAGCGGGTGTTTCCACGAAGAGGGGATGGGGTGTTTTGATGTGACGGCAGCACATCCGTATGCGGCTGCGCTCGGGGCGCTGACCGTCGCGCGCGCAAAGAATACGGCGTATCAGATCGGCGAGGATCACTTCACGCTGCTCGACGGCATCGAGACGCGTCCAATCCCGGGATCAGCGATCATCGAACGCGTCAGTATCGTCGGCGGCCCCGTTGCGGGAGATCTTACCGGCGACAGTATTCCCGATGCGGCACTCGCGCTTGCGTATAACGCAGGTGGCAGCGGAACATTTATCTCGCTTGCGGCTGCCATTGCGCTTCCGAACGGACAGCTGGTCGGCACCCCGGCGGTCGGGCTCGGAGATCGGATCACGGTCCGTTCGATCGTGATCGAGAAGGGAGTGATCGTTGTCGACCTCCTGGTTCGTGCTCCGAACGAACCGTTCTCTGCGGCGCCGACTGTTCCTGAGAGCCGCCGGTTCATCCTGGTCGGCGAATCGCTTGTCGAACAGCTCAAGCGCTAATTTTCCTCGCACGTTTTCTCTTTATGGCGCATCTTTCCATTCTCGCGCGCTCTTTCGGTCGCGCCCTTCGCGTTTCAGCGCTCGTGCTGCTTTTCGCCGTGCCCGGCGGTGCCCTTCATGCAGCAGAGATGCTGGCAGATACGCAAAATTTTTCCAAAGCTCGGGTCGTGCGCGTTGTGGAAGAATCCGAACGCGCAGTACCGGGGACGGCGCTCGAGACGACCTTTCAGCATATCGAGGCGGAATTTCTCGAGGGGCCAGAGAAGGGGAGCGTCGTGGCGATCCGGAACGATTATTTGGCGCTTGAGCCCGGAGAAGTCTTTTATGTGATGGTGACGACCAGCGGACTCGACGGAAGTGTTGCGTACGCAGTCTCCGAACCTTATCGTCTCCCCGCGCTTGCGGCGTTCTTTGGGCTGTTTGTCGCTGTCGTGGCATTCTTCGGCGGAAAGCAGGGACTTCGCGGATTGCTCTCGCTTTCGCTCGGCCTCTTCGCAATCGCGTTCGCATTTCTCCCGAGCATTCTTGCGGGCTTTTCGCCGGTACTTGCGTCGCTTCTTGTTGCGGCGCTCATTGTGACGCTCGGATCGTATATCACGCACGGATTCCGGAGAACGACGAGTGCGGCCGTGGTCGGCATGATCGCGACGATCTGCTTTACGGGAGCGCTTGCGTGGGCGGCTGTCGTGTTTGGGCGCCTCTCTGGTTTTTATACCGATGAGGCTGTGTATCTCAATTTCAATACGGGCGGCACGATCGACTTCGCCGGCCTCCTCCTCGGTGCGATGCTGATCGGGCTGCTTGGCGTGCTCTATGATATGGCGATCGGGCAGGCGGTTGCGGTCGAAGAGCTCGCGCGCGCGGGATCCGATCTCAGCCCGAGAGAACTCTATGCCCGTGCGCTCCGGATCGGCCGCGAACACGTCGGCGCACTGGTGAACACGCTCGCGATCGCGTATGTGGGAACCGCGCTTCCAATGCTCCTGCTTTTCTCCACTTCGGACGCGCCGCTTCTGGTGACGCTCAATCGCGAAGACTTCGCGACAGAATTTTTGCGCATTATCGTGGGGTCGATCGGAATCGTGCTCGCAGTGCCGATCTCGACCTGGGCTGCGGTGTGGATGCTGAGGGCAAAGCCTGCAAAAGAGTAGCGCAGTTGTCCGTGTTATACTCCCGGCATGTATATCCACGTGCGGGTGAAAACCGGAGAGAAGCGTGAGCGCGTGCTCGCCATCGATGAGCGGCATTTTGCGATCGCTGTGAAAGAGCCCGCCGAGCAAAATCTTGCCAATGCCCGGGTCAAAGCGCTTGTCGCCAAGGAGCTGCGCGTCCCGGAGGCTGCTGTCCGCATGATCAAGGGCCACCGTTCGCCCTCCAAGATCTTCGATGTGAAGGGGAGGGAGTAGCGGTCTGGCTCTGTCGATGGTTCTTCCTGCTTTCGGTCCGGCGCGGGTTGCGTTATACTTCCGGCTACCTCTCCTCTGACCTTTTGGTCGAGGAAAAGTGCTTTCTATGAGCAGCGAACCCCAAGCGAGCCGCGAAGAACCCGCGCTTGCGAAGGTCCTGGGAGTCCGGGACGTCGCGCTTCTTGGCGTGGGCGCACTCTTGGGTGGTGGAATTTTCACACTGCTCGGACACGCAGCGGGCCTCGCGGGTGGCGGGCTTGTCCTCTCGATGATCGTGGGCTCCGCGATCGCGTTTCTCAATCTGAACGCCTATGTTGCGCTGGCGACGACGTTCCCGCAGGCCGGCGGGGGATTCCACTGGGTCCGCGATGGACTCGGCGATATCCAAGGTTTTCTCTCCGGCTGGTGTTCCTGGATGGCCTCCGCGGTTGCTTGCTCACTCTATGCGGTTTCCTTCGGGCTCTTTGCAGAGGAGCTATTGTTTGAGGTCCTCGGGCTCGATACCGGACCGCTTTCTCCGGAGTCCTGGACGATCGTCCTTGCTATCGTGATCACCGCGCTCTTCGGGATGATCAATTATCGCGGTGTCGCACTCTCAGGAAAGATCGGCGGGGCGATCGCGATCGGCATCGTGACGCTCCTGCTCTCGTACGTGATCTTCGGGATGAAGCGCATCGCCTTCGATATCGATCTTGCGTCTGCGAATTTTTCGCCGTTCCTTCCGCTCGGTCTCGGTGGAGTGCTCCAGGCTGCCGCGCTCTACTACATCGCCTTCGAGGGCTCCGAGATCCAGGCACAGACAGGGGAGGAGGTGAAGAATCCATCTCGCGTACTGAAGCTCGGACTCTTTTCCTCCTGGGCGGCGGTCTCTGTCCTCTATATCTTGGTTGCGATCGTGATCGTGGGCGCAACGGAAGGTATTGTCAGCGAACAGGGCGTCCCGCTCTCGTCCTATGAGACGCTCGGTCTTCTCGGAGAGCGTGCGATCATCGAAAGTGCCCGCCAGGTCATGCCGTTCGGATTTTTGATCATGCTTGTCGCAGGTCTGCTTGCGAACATGGCGGCCTTGAATGCGACGATCTACTCTTCCTCGCGCGTGCTTTTTGCGATGGCGCGCGAGAAGCTCGTCTGGGCCAAGCTTGGCACGATGCATCCCATCCACTATACGCCGGGGCGGGCTCTGATCGCGTCTGTCGCCATCATCGGGGTCGTGATCGCGACATTTCCGCTCAAAGATATCGCGAGTGCAGCCGATATTCTCTTTATTGCGCTTTTCATCCAGCTCAATCTCGCGTACATCCAGCTTCGGCGGAAGCGCCCTGATGCGAAGTGGAAATACATCGTACCGTTCGGCACCGCGATGCCGATCCTTGCGGTGACGCTGTATTTCATTCTTGGGATCGCGCTCTTCCATGTCTCGCCGCTCGCGATCGCATTCCTCATTTTCTGGATCATGCTCGGGCTCTTGAACTATCTCGGCTACGTGAAGCGCGTTGAGCGCGACGAGCATGCCCGCGAGATCGTCTATGAGCATTCGGCAAGATTCCATCCCAAGTCGGAGTATCGCGTCGTTCTTCCGGTCGGAAGCGAGGAGACCTGGGAGCGGTTCTCGCAGATCGCCTATGCAATGACGCGCCAGGAGGGGGGAGAGCTGATCGCGCTTCGGATCCACGAGCTTGCCGCTGGCGATCCGATCGAGGACGGATTTCATACCAGCCGCGATAAGCGCGTGCTCGATAAGATCGAAGCGGAGATGACGAAGAATCGCCTCAACGTGGATACGCGCGTCGTGGCAGCACGATCCGTTCCTTGGGCGATCCTCGAGACAATCCAATCAGAGCGTGCCGACCTGGTTCTCATGAGCTGGGATGGCAATTCCGACACCAAAGGATTCATCTTCGGTCGCAAGATCGATACCGTGCTGCGCCGCGTGCACTGCGACATGCTCACGGTGAAGCTTGGAGCGATCACCAAGATGGACCGCATCTTTATCCCTGTTGCCGTAGATGGAAATCCGAATCTGCGGTTCACCGGAAAGGTGGCGACCGCGCTTGCACAATGGTTTGGAAGCACGATCACGGTCGGAATGGTCGTCCCGGAGGACGTGGGAGCGGATGATGAGCCAAGATTCCGCGCGCTCCTCGATGAACGCATTCGCGCGCTCAAGATCCGCGCGCCGCACGTGGAAACGATGATTTTCCGCTCAGACTACCTTGCCTCGGGTATTCTCAAGGCCGCAGAAGGATATGACGTGCTCTTGCTGCCCGCCGCCCGTGGACGCATCAACCAGGCGATCGGTGTTGGGTCGATCCCAGAACAGGTCGCGAAGTACTGCCGGAACCGCAATGTCTTGGTCGCGAAGGGCTATCGCGGCATCACGCAGCCGTTTTGGGACTATTTGAAGGAGCGATTCTAGGTCGGAGAGTCGTGCAGTCAGAAAAAGATCATCGGACCACAGAATTCTAATTCGTCAATATTCTGGGCCGTCGTTTGGCAAGGGTGAAATATCCCTTGCAACCCTGCGGGAGACATGTATCATTGTGCCATTCGTGTATTCTCGTGTTTGCGAGCTGGAGCTTTTGCATCAGTAGTGCGTAGCGAGAAGGTCGGCGCGAAAGTTTAGCAAAAGCACCAGTGCATATGGATCAGGACCAGAACAGCGGAAAGAAGCTCTATGTCGGCGGGTTGCCCTACTCGACCACCGATCAGGAGCTCCAGGACGCGTTCGCACAGGCCGGCGCGGTTACCTCCGCGACAATCGTCATCG
>DATIBL010000074.1:0-4137 GCA_035457505.1 Minisyncoccota bacterium
CCATGGAACACATCGTCGAAAAACTGAAGAAGGAGATCGCGTCGCTCACGCCGACGGCGGTCAAAGAGCACATCGGAATCGTCGTATCCGCACAAGACGGCATCGCGGAGATCGACGGCCTCGACGGCGCGATGATGTCGGAGATGGTGCTCTTCGACACCGGCGAGGGGAAACCGCTCGAGGAGATGATGCAAAGCGGCGAAGCGCTGCTCGGCATGGTGCTCAATCTTGAAGAGTCCTCAGCCAAGGTTGTGGTGCTCGGGGATAGCTCGAAGGTGCGCGAGGGGATGACGGTCAAATCGACCGGAACGATCCTTTCGATCCCGGTCGGAAAAGCGATGGTTGGTCGCGTCGTGAACCCGCTTGGAGAGCCCGTCGATGGCGGACTGCCGATCAAGGCCGAACAGCGCAATCCGATCGAACGCCGCGCGTACGGCGTGATCGAGCGCAAATCCGTCAATCAGCCGCTCCACACGGGCATCAAGGCGATCGATGGCATGATCCCGATCGGCCGCGGCCAGCGTGAACTCATCATCGGCGACCGTCAGACCGGAAAGACCGTCATCGCGATCGACACGATCCTGAACCAAAAGAATGAGCCCGTTGAGCGCCGTCCGATCTGTATCTATGTGGCTATTGGTCAGAAGGAAGCAAAGATTGCCCGCCTCGTGCAGAATCTCCGCGAGCGCGGAGCGATGGACTACACCATCGTCGTGTCTGCTCCCGCCTCCGCATCTGCTGCGCTCCAGTTTCTTGCGCCGTTCGCCGGAGCCGCGATCGGAGAATATTTCATGGACTCCGGAAAGGATGCGCTCGTCATCTATGACGATCTTTCCAAGCATGCGGTCGCATACCGCCAAGTTTCGCTCTTGCTCCGCCGCCCGCCAGGACGCGAAGCATTCCCGGGCGACATTTTCTATCTCCACTCTCGTTTGCTCGAGCGCGCAGCGAGGCTCTCCGATGCGATGGGCGGAGGATCGCTCACAGCGCTCCCGATCATCGAAACCCAGGAAGGCGACGTATCGGCATACATTCCGACCAACGTCATCTCGATCACGGACGGTCAGATCTACCTCGAGGCTGATCTCTTCAACAAAGGCATCCGCCCGGGCGTGAACGTCGGTATTTCTGTCTCCCGCGTCGGCTCCTCGGCTCAGACCAAGGCCATGAAGAAGGTCGCCGGGAAGCTCCGTCTCGACCTCGCGCAGTTCCGCGAACTCGAAGCGTTCGTCCAGTTTGCGTCCGACCTCGACGAAGACACGAAGAAGCGCATCGAAAAGGGTCGCCTCATGGTGGAGATCTTGAAGCAGGACAAGAGCGTCCCGATGGCATTCGAGCGCCAGGTCGCCGTCCTCTATCTTGCGACCGCCGGGCTCATCGACGCGATCGACAAATCCCGCGTTGCGGAATTCGAGATCAAGTTCCTCGCGTTTCTCGACAACCAGCACGCCGATATCCTGAAGACGATTGCCGACACGCGCGAATTCGGCGAGGAGTCCCAGACTGCGCTCAAGACCGCAATCGCGGAGTTCATCCCGATGGCGCCGGAACTCTTCCCGGCCGCGTAACCCAACATGTCGCTCAAATCAGTAAAATCCAAGATCAAATCGATCGACAAGACGCGCCAGGTCACCAAGGCCATGGAAGCGGTGTCGGCGGTGAAGATGCGCAAATCCCAGGCGCTTGCGATCGGCATGCGTCCATACGCGCTCGCTGCACTCACGATCCTGCGCAATGTCTCCGGTTCGATCGACGCGATCAAGCATCCCTACCTCACACCAGGAACAGGGACCCGCACGCTGATCGTCGTCGTCACGAGCGACAAGGGTCTTGCCGGCAACTACGGCAGCTCGGTCTTGAAGCGCTTCTACCGCCTGCTCAAGGACGAAAGTCTCTCCAAGGAGTCGGTTGATCTTATTACGATCGGACGCCGCGGCACAGAGCACTTCGGAAAGCGCGGATTTACGATCCTTGCGCACTATGAGCGCTGGGGCGATAGCGTTTCGCTCGACGACGTCGGCGCGCTCGTCTCCATCGTCGAGAATGCCTATCGGACCGGATCGTATGCCCGCGTCACTATCGTCTATACGAATTTTATTTCGACACTGAAGCAGGATGTCTATGTCCGAACGCTGCTTCCGATCGCATTCGCGAGCGTCGAGGAAACCGTGCGCGGAATTCTTCCTGAGCATGGCAAATTCTCCGAGCTTCGCGAGAGCGATGCGGCGAGCGCGGTGCCCGAGATCACCTATGAGCCCTCCCCGGAAGCGGTTCTCGCAGAGCTTATTCCAATGCTTTTCCGGATCGAACTCTACCATTCTGTCCTTGAAGCCAACGCGTCCGAACACTCCGCCCGCATGATCGCGATGAAAAATGCCTCCGATAATGCGCGCGATATCTCCAAAGCCCTCAAACTCCATTTCAATAAAGTCCGCCAGGCGGCGATCACCAGAGAAGTCTCCGAGATCGTCGGCGGCATGGAGTCGATGAAGGTCAGCGAATAATTAGTCATCATTATTTCTCATTATGAGCACGAGCATGAAATCAGCATCCACCCCGAAGGGAACCATCAAGCAGGTGATCGGCGCCGTCGTCGATGTCCATTTTCCGGAGCACCTTCCGGCGATCCAGAACGCACTCAAGGTCGAGCGCACCAAGGATGCAGCAGGGGAGAAGACCATCGTTCTTGAGGTCGCATCCCACATGGGCGGAGGCCTTGTCCGCTGTGTCGCTATGGCGTCGACGGACGGACTCAAGCGCGGCGATGTCGTCGTCGATACCGGCGCAGCGATGTCGACTCCGGTCGGTATCGAGGTCCTCGGACGCATCTGGAACGTGCTCGGTGAGACCATCGACAACCAGGGCGATGCAGATCACTCCAAGCTCGCGCATGCCCCGATCCATCGTGCGGCGCCTTCCTTCGCAGAGCAGGCGACCAAGACCGAGATCTTCGAGACCGGCATCAAGGCGATCGACCTGATGACCCCGTTCATCAAGGGCGGAAAAGTCGGCCTCTTCGGCGGCGCAGGTGTCGGCAAGACGGTCCTCATCCAGGAGCTCATCCGCAACATCGCGACCGAGCACGGCGGCTACTCGGTGTTCACTGGCATCGGCGAGCGCACCCGCGAAGGCAACGATCTCTATTTCGAAATGAAGGAATCCGGCGTCATCGAGAAAACCGCGCTCGTGTTCGGTCAGATGAACGAAGTCCCAGGCGCCCGTGCACGCGTCGGCCTCGTCGGCCTCACGATGGCCGAGCATTTCCGCGATGCAATGGCGAAGGACGTGCTGCTCTTCATGGACAACATCTTCCGCTTCACGCAGGCCGGCTCCGAAGTATCTGCACTGCTCGGCCGCGTTCCGAGCGCCGTGGGATACCAGCCGACCCTCTCCGAGGAAATGGGCAAGCTCCAGGAGCGCATCACCTCCACCAGCAAGGGGTCCATTACCTCCGTGCAGGCGGTGTATGTCCCGGCCGACGACCTCACCGACCCGGCTCCGGCAACGACCTTCTCGCACCTCGACGCGACCGTCGTACTCTCGCGTCCGCTCGCATCGCTCGGCATCTACCCGGCGATCGATCCGCTCGAATCCACCTCGCAGGCGCTCGACCCGGTTATCGTCGGTGCTGAGCACTACGAAGTCGCCACGCGTACCAAACTCGTCTTGCAGCGCTATAAAGATCTTCAGGACATTATCGCCATTCTCGGCATCGAAGAGCTCTCCGACGAGGACAAGACCGTTGTCTACCGCGCACGCAAGATCCAGAAGTTCCTTTCGCAGCCATTCTTCGTCGGCGAGGCCTTCACTGGAACACCCGGCAAATATGTCTCGCTCAAGGATACCGTCCGCGGCATGAAGGAAATCCTCGATGGACTCCACGACACCAAGGACGAACAGGCCTTCTACATGAAGGGAACGATCGACGAGGTCGCGTAGGGGAGAGGCGAAGAGTTCCGCACTTCGGTGCTCTCTGCCATAATAGAGTCATCTCGCATGGAGACATTCATCCGATTCATTCGCACCTACTGGGCCCGCACCGCGGCAATGGTCTTCGCCTGCGTATTCTACCTTTTTGCTCTAGCGATTCTCTTCATCCAGGTTTTTCGAGGATCATTCGATCACTTCGGCGAAACG
>DATIBL010000075.1:0-6227 GCA_035457505.1 Minisyncoccota bacterium
TGAGAGATGAAGTGAATCTGAAATACGGTCCCTTGAGATCTTCTGGGCTCGAGATCCTAGACGGAGGAAAGAAGATCCTCTTCAAATTGCTCAATCCCTGAAACATCCTTCGCGTATGCACTGACATCGGGAAAATCGAGCGCGAGAATCTTGCGATAGACGATGCCGACCAATTTCGCCAGGCGATCCACTTCGTCCTGTGTGATCTCGAGTTCAAGGGATGCGATCGCTCCGCCGACTGGTTCGAGAAATTCGAGCGCGCCGCGCGTCACGCGAAGGTCCTTGAAATCGTGCGAGTGCTCGACGAGGAGCTTGTAGAAAAGCAGCTGGCGGCGGTAGTTTCGAAGCGTGATCTTTTCCTGCGCGTCCTTCCCCTCCCAGTCGCCCTTGGCTTTGCCGGTCTTGAAGTCGTACACCGCGACCTCGCCGTTCGCGATGAGCATTTTGTCGATCTTGCCGATGAGCGGCACTCCGCCGACAACGACGCCCTGGCTCTTGAAATCGACTTCCGAACGATGGGTCGCATCGATCGAATGCCCGGAATGTTCCCACCAGACCGGCAGTGCCGCCTCGCCCGCGCGGAGAAAATGCGTTCGTTCGCTCTCGGTCATGCGCTCCTGGTTCATCGTTTCGCGGAACCAGCCGAGAAGCGCATCTGCAGAAGGAACGCGCTCGGTTCGACGGAATTCGCGATAGTGCCGCTCGATCGCCTTGTGCATTGCGTCGCCATAGCCGCTCGACGGACTCATGGCCTGCGGAAAACGCAGCAGATTTTGCTCGAGAAAGACTGCGGGCCCGCCGACCGCGACGTTGAGGAAATTATTGAGATGGGTGACGCTCATGCGGTAGTTCTTCACGAGCTCCATCAGAATGGCGCGTTCGCCGGGAACGATCGGGAAGAATTCGGGATGCACCGGAAGAACGTCGACCGAGCCGAGGAGGTCGGCATCGGTGAGTTCGGCGGGGCGCTCAGCGAGATGCACAGCGATCGCGCCGTCTTCATTCTCTGGCGCAATGAAATTCACCTTGAGCGACGGTTTTCCGGAGTCGTCCTGCCGATATGCGGTGATCAGAAGATCGCGTTTCGCTCGCGTGAGTGCGACGTAGAAGATGCGGAGCTGATCGTCCCCCCCTTCATCGCGCTCGATTGGAAGATTCATCGGGAATGGGAGCTTGTTCGGAAATCCGCGGCCGGCCCACACTTCTTCCTGGCAGGATGCGACAAAGACCGTGTCGAATTCGAGTCCTTTGGATTTGTGCGCGGTCAGAAGATGGATCGAGCGGCCCGCGCTCGAGAACGGAGTCGTGTCGGCAAGCGTCATGCCGTTGCGCTCATGGAGATCGGCAAACGCGACGAGGTCCTCGAGGAAAAGCTGTGCCCCATGACGATGATCGCGCAGCGCACCGACAAAGACGCGAAGGCTCGAAAGGAACATGAGATATCGCGCCTCGGCTTTTTTTCTCGCCTCTGCCCCGAAATAATATTCGCGGAAACCGCTGGTGAACGCATGCGCGCGCGGAGTCTTCGCAAGGGGCTGTGCAGAATCCTCGTGCGGATCATCGGCGGCGAGCGCAGGAAGCAGGGCGCCGTCCGTGCCAATCATGGCATCGAGAATGCGCTCGAGCGGTTCGGTTTTTGCACGAACGCCAAGGTCAGCAAACCACTTGGCAATATTGCGTACCGCAGGAGCGGCGTCGTCTTGCATTGCCCCGATCCACGTGCGATCCGTTCGTGCTGCGGCCGCAACGGAGATGCGCCAAATATCCTCGCGCGCGAGACCCCAGAATGGCGCTGAGAGGATCTCCGGGAGAAAGTGATCGGCTTCGCGATCGCCATGACGAACGACGGACACCAGAAAACGCGCCAGAAGAACGAGCCAGCGGATGTGCGGCTCCTCAAAGACATTCTGTTTGCGCTCATAGGTGATGGGAATATTTGCCGCAACCAGCACGCGAGCAATATCGCCAAGTTCGCGGTGGCGGCGCGTAATCACGGCGATCCCGCTCGGATCGGCTCCTGCCTCGATCATGCGGCCGATCTCGCGCGCGATGTATGCGTGTTCGTGCGTGCGCGTCGGAAGCATGGCGTGGCGGATATGCCCTGCTCCGAGATCGGGCCTGGATGCGATGAGTTTCTTCTCGAGCGCTGGGAGCACCGTTTCGAGGCGCTCGGAACTTTTGACGATCACTTCGCGTGCAACGTCGAGGATGTCTTGCGTGGAACGATAGTTCTTGGTGAGCACGACGAGCGTATGATCGGCATAGAATTTGGGAAAATCGAGGATGTTCGATATCTCGGCGCCCTGGAATCGATAGATCGCCTGATCGTCGTCGCCCACGATCATGATGTTCGGCCGGCCTTCGTTGACCGCGGCGCTCCCGAGCAAACGCACCAGCGAGAGCTGCGCATCATTCGTATCCTGGAACTCGTCGACGAGCATATATTGATAGCGCTCTTCAAGCTCAGCGAGGAGCGATGGCCGCGTACGGAGCGCTTCGATAACGTCGAGCAGCATGTCGTCGAAATCGTAATATGCTTCTGCGCGCATGGTGCTGCGGTAGGCGCGGTAGACGCGGGCAAGCGATCGCATTTTTTCGAGCCCAAGGCGATCCTTGAAGACGCGCTCTCCGGCATCGGTTTTTCTCGTCCACTCTGCCTTCCACTCAGAAAGCGGAGTTGCAGAATCGCTCTCGTGCGCGCGCTTGAGCGCCCGTCCGAGCGAAATGGCGACCGCGTGCGCAAGACTTGCACTCCCTGGGCCGAAGGATGCATCGGAAAGTTTCGCTGCATCTCCGAGACGCGTCAGCATTTCGACCGCATTTGCTGCAGCCGGAATGCTCTTCTTGCTCAAGCGATCTGAAAACACGTCAGCGATCGCCGCGTCGATCCGATCAAGTTCAGCGGTATTTCCGGCAATGAGCGCATCCACATCATCCGGCGAAAGCCCCGCCTGCTTGAGGAGTCCGATCGCCCGCCGCGCATCTTTGAGATAGGTGTAGGCGCCCTCGTGCATGGAGGCGAGCGGATCGCCGCGCGGGAGATCGCGGAAGACGCGCTCAAAAATATCGAGCTGCGCGAGATCGTCCGCCGCTGCAAACTCCGCGCCGTTGTAGAAATATTCGGGATAGGAGGCGATCACATCACGTGCAAACCCATGGAATGTATGAACGGCGACTTTGTATCCCGTGCTCCCGATGAGCTCGACTAAGCGCTCGGTCATGTTGACCGCAGCGGCTTCGGTGAACGTGAGGCAGAGAATATTTCCCGGAGAAACATCTGTCATCTGGAGGATTCGCCCCACGCGGAGCGAAAGGACCTGCGTCTTCCCCGTCCCGGGACCTGCAATGACCATGACCGGCCCATCGATCGTGTCGACCGCCTTCTTTTGTTCGGCGTTGAGCGCGCGATATGCCGTGTCGAATGCGCGGGAGTCCATGCGCTCGATTATAGCCTAAAACAGAAAGACCCGCCGAAGCGGGTCAGGTGGTGAGGCAGCGATCGGCGATCGCCGGATCGTTGAGTTCCCAGAGATAGAATGCGGCCATGAGCGCCGTGACTCGCGAGTCGATCGCGAGATGGCGGATGTTGAGAGGCGTCGTCGCCATGATATCGAGAAGCATCTCGTCTGTTTTGATCACGCGCTTCAGAGCAAGCGGGATCGGATCTGTTCCGATCGCGATCGAGGTTGGATCGCGGAGCGTGGGTGTTCCTCCTACCGCATGGAGACGCCAGCGCCCGACGCTGAGCGCCATGACCAGGAGTTCGCGCTCGATCGTCTCGGTACCGAGGAGGCGTTCCATTGAATCTGCAAATCCGTTGAGGAGATCGCTTCGGATCACAATCTCATCGGTCTTCACGGTGTAACGGAGCGGCCGCGGCGCACGATTGGCATCGACTGTCGCGGTGATGATCGGCGCACTGTGGAGCGGAGCCGATCGTACGCACGCATCGCGAAGCACGCGATGAAAATATGCATGCCAGGTCGCATCATTCGAAGAACGGCGGAACATGGCGGACTCCGTCTTGATCTTGCCTCAGCCTATCGCACCGGAAGAGAAACGCAACGGCAGAGCGGCACGAGCTTTTTGCTTGGCAGAGCGAAGAGATGCGCTAGTCGACTTCCATTTCCCGCATCGCGATGCGATAGCGGCAGTAGTCGCAGTCCGGCGATGCGAGCGGGACGTTCGGCGCATCGAGCGTTTCTTTGATTGCAAAGAGGGCGGGTTCGACCCACGCGTCGTTGCCATCGTACGGAAGGAGCGAAATGTCGAATTCGAGCTTCCCGTCGAACGCCTTGCGATCGGTCTTGCCATTGCAGTAGACGAAATACCCTCTCGGCGAGACGGAAAAATCATTCTTGCGGAAAAGCCACTGGTAGACCTCCATCTGGCGCTTGTAGCCATTCTGCCATTCGGCATCGAGATTTACGTCGCCATCCTTCGAAGTCGCCTTGTAGTCGACGATGATCAGCGATCCGTCCGGCGCGACCCAGACATCGTCAACGCCCCCCGTCAGGACGAGATTCGTCGGACGATGCAGATAGGTGATCCCTCCGGTGAGCGCATCGCGCCACTCGTCCATGCGCGGATCGTCGAGCGGGATCGCGTCGATTTCATAGCGCTCCTGGATCGGATGCTTCGTGCCCGCCGCGCGGTGCGTATCGAACTCTTTCTTGAGCAGCGTGTCGACAGCGCTATTCAGCGAGAACGGAAATCCTGGCGGCCGTCCGACGCCGAGTTTGCGATCGGCATAGAAGCAGCGTTTGCACTCCTGAAAAAGCTCGACCTTCGAGCGCGAGATGCGGAACGGATATTTCGATCCGGTCTCGTAGAGATTGCGCGTGCGCTTGGGATTGTAGTACTGGCTCATGCCCCAATGATAGCGCGTTTTGAGAAAAAATACCGGGGTCAGGAGTACGGCGCAAAATGGATGTGCGTGATGCGCTCGTCGTCGTATCCCGCAAAGCCGAAGTATGCCTGGAAGCGCTCTCCGGCGAGGAACTTGGGAAGCCAGTGCATGTCGTCGGGCCACATGCCATCGTAGGGGATCTTCGCGATCGGGAACCACTGCGGATGCATTTCTTCGGTTTCCTTGGGCGTCCCGCGAAAATCCGAGCAGGCGAACGTGTGCACTTCGAGCACTTCTGAATCGTCGCCGAATCGGAATCGTGAAATAGCTCTGTGCTCAAGCGAAAGTGCATCGATCCCTGCTTCCTCTGAAAGCTCGCGACGGGCGGCATCGGCGATGCTCTCACCCGCCTCCACCTTGCCGCCAAAGCCGTTCCACTTCCCTATGCCAAAACCGCGCTTCTTGAGACCGAGCAGGACTTCCCCGCCATTCTCTACGATGACGAGCGTGAGCAGCTTGATGCGATCGCCTTCCATACTGAGTTAGGAGAGCAGTCCGAGTACGAGGAATCCGATCACCGAGAGGGTAAAGATAATGAGTGCGATTGCGACGGTTTTCTTGAGCCACATAGAAGGAATGATTAGAAAAACAAAATAAAAACGAGCTCAAATGTAGCGGGAGCGAGTCGCGCAAAGCGTATTCGAAAAATGTATGAAGTTCGCGGCGCAAAGGCGATCAGCGACAGAGCCATATGCCGCATATGGTGAGGAGATGAGAGCCTTTGCAACAATGAAATTCGTCATTTTTCGAATACGCTTAGTTCATGGAAAATTCTTCTGAGTGGATATGCCTCACGGGCACCTTCCACTTTTCGAGCTGCCCGCGCATCGCCTTCATCATCGGCGGTGGGCCGCACATGACGATCTCTCGACCCATCACGCCGCCGGACTTTTCGATGATCGCATCGGCAGTGAGGTAGCTCATCGTCTTCGTGAACCACGGGATCACGCGAAGGTCGGGATTTTTCTCTGCGAGTGCTTTGAGCTCATCGAGAAATGCCGCTTCTTTTTCCTCCACCACAGAATAATAGAGGTCGATATGATACCCCTCTCCTGGTTTGAGCGCGCGCGCCATGCCGAGAAATGGCGTAATCCCGATACCGCCCGCGATCCAGATCTGATCCTTGGACTCGAGATAGCGATACGAGGTACGGCCGAACGGCCCTTCGATGACGGCGCGGGCCCCCGGCGCGAGGTCTTTGATGCATGCTGTGTAATCCCCGAGCGATTTCACGCCGATGGTGAGGGTCTCCGAATCCGGCGAAGAGCTGATGGAGAATGGGTGCACCTCTTCGAGGCCGGGACTATCTGGAAAACCG
>DATIBL010000076.1:0-6312 GCA_035457505.1 Minisyncoccota bacterium
GGCGCTTTGGGTTTCTCCCAGCAAGCGCTCGCCGGTTTTGGTATTACCCCTCCGTACGTTCGCAATGATACGCTCCGACCCGGTTCCGAATACACACAGGAGATCATCATTGTGCGAAGCGACCCCGTCGAGGATCTGAATGCGGAGATCACGATGTATACTCCGGGGATCGAAACGTGGTTCTCTGTGGATCGCGGCATGAAGTTCGTGCTTCCGAAAGGTGAGAGTCAGGTTCGGATGAACATTACTGTCCGTGTCCCGGAAGATGCAAATCTCGGTTCCTACTCCGGGAACATCCGCATCCGCACTTCGTCGCTCCTTCCTCCAACCACCGGCGTGTCGCTCGCGCTTGGAGCGCAGATCGACGTACACCTCAAGGTTGTCGAGGAGATCTACGACTTCTCTGTCCGCAGGGTCGAGCTTTTTGAAGCCGAGCAGGGCGTGAAGAAGTGGTGGCTCTATTTCCCTGGCAAGATCAAATTTGCGATGTACATCGAAAACATCGGCAACGTTCCTGCATTTCCGCCAAAAGTCCATTTTGATATCTATGATACGACCGGACAAACCAAACTCGAGTCGACCGAACACACAAACACGATTGATCGCATCCTTCCGTTCAATACCAAGAAGGTGTATGCCTTTCTTCCAACCACCCTTCCTCCTGGCGGCTATCGCGCGAAGTACACGATCTATAAGCAAGGAGAGGATGTTGCTCAACAGGGCGAGCTCTCTCTTTCGATCCTTCCGCACGGAACCATTCCTGATTATGAGGGCTACGGTTTTGAAGGACTCTCGATCGGCGACAAGCTTTCCGTGATCGTCCCTGTCGTCCTCCTTCTCTTTGCGATCATTGGATTCTTCTGGGTGCGGATATCCGGACGAGGTCCGAGGAGGCCGCGACGGGAACGCAGAGACGACCCACCGTCGCGATCGACAAGCAGAAGCGCACCTCGGCATATTTCGGGCGGAGTCGTGGATCTTTCGCGGCGTAAATAGCATCCATGGTGGTATCATTCGACCGGTCTCTGCACCCAGTGGCATGTTTGGCCGTCCTTATGCGGATCGCATCCTTTGCGTTTTTGTTTTGTGCGCTACTTTTTCCATTGCACATTGCACAGGCGGCATTCGTCACGACCACGATCGAAATCTCAATTTGCGGCGACGGGATTCTGCAGTCGGATGAGTTCTGTGATGACGGGCTTTTCAACATCGGCGGCTATGGATCAACAACCGCCGAACGTCACTGCCTCCCTGGGTGCGACGCCTACGATGTGTATTGCGGGGACGGCATCTTGCAGCCGCTCTTTTCAGAACAGTGCGATGATGGAAATGCGATCCCTGGTGATTTGTGTTCGCTGACGTGTACGCAAGAACAGCCTCCGACGGCAACGGGAACGTTTGGGTTTCCTGCGGGCGGCGGAGGTGGCGGAGGCGGAGTACTGACGGGAACCGTGATCGCAAAGGCACAAACCCGCGTGATCATTCTCGGAAAGGCATACCCGAATACGACTATCAATCTCCTGAAAGATGGCCAGGCAATCGGTTCAGTGCAGTCCGATGCCGCCGCGGACTTCACCTACGAAACAAGCAATGTCACGCCTGGTCCGACCACGTTCGGATTTTGGGCAACCGATGGAACAGGGAATCGATCAATCACGTTTACGACGACATTTCAGGTGACGCAGAACGCGGTGACTACGGTATCGAACGTCTTTCTCCCTCCGACGATCGCGCTCGCGGAACGGAAGGTCGCACCGGGAGATATTGCCGCTACCGCCGGTGCGACAGCGCCGAATGCGCTCGTGTCGGTCTTTGTTGGAAAGGAGCAGGCGCCCCGCGCAACCGCATCATCCTCCGCTACGGGCGTCTGGAGCGCCGCATTTTCGACTGCTGGACTTGAGACTGAGGCCTTTCATACTGTTCGCGCAATGTTCGAACAGATCGGAACCGGATTTCAGGCAAAAAGCGGCTATAGTCAGGCCCTGAATCTTTATGTCGGAACGCGCGATGTGGGCGGCGCCGTGAGTGCGGATCTTAATGGCGATGGCAGGGTAAACCTTGTCGATTTTTCCATCCTGCTCTTTCACTGGAATACTGATCACGCCGAAGCCGATCTCAACGTCGATAGCCGCGTGAACCTGACGGACTTCTCGATCCTCCTTTTCAACTGGACGGGGTAGGTGATGTTCCGATACCCACCGGAAAAGCTCACTGTTTTCTGCATGTCTCACATGTTCCATGGTATGATAGGGCATATGCAATGGCGTCTCCCGAGGAGTGGTGCGGTGTTTTTGCTCTCGATGATCACGGGCATTCTTGTCGCTCCGCTCTCTGTCTCTGCCGCAGCGCTCACGCTTGATCCGGAGGAGGCCACACTTGGTCCGGGTGATTCGATCTTGGTCACTGTTCGCCTCGATCCTGACCTTGAGGGAGAGTGCATCAATGCGGTCACCGGAGTCGTGTCTTTCCCGCCCGGAACGATCGATGCGGTTGCGTTTTCAAAGGGTGAATCGCTACTGACACTCTGGGTTGAGGAGCCGATCATCGATCGCGAGAAGGGCCTCGTGCGCTTTTCGGGAGGGATTCCTGGAGGATATTGTGGCCGCGTACTCGGTGATCCGGGTCTCACGAACATCATCGGGAAGATCGTCTTTGCCGTCCCTGGTTTCACTGTGGGCGCACCCGCCCCGAAGCAGACCGCCGATATTGTTTTCGCCTCGGGAACCGAGGTGCTCTTGAACGATGGTGCGGGGACGCCCGCATTGCTCACGTTCAAAAACGCATCGTTCGTTCGCGCGGAGACCGCACAGCGCACGCAGAATGATTGGCTCGACGCCGTGCGCGCAGATACGACCCCCCCCGATCCATTCACGGTCGAGATCCATCGCGACGCTGATGTGCTTGAGGGGAAGTATTTTGCCGTGTTCTCCACGATCGACAAGCAAAGCGGGATCCATCATTTTGAGGTGCTCGAAGAATCTCCGAAGCGGTACAGCTTGTTTGGGTCGAACCCACAAGATGCCTATGTTCCGGTCACGAGCCCCTATGTGCTCAAGGATCAGGCGCGCGGCGGAAAGCTTTTTGTACGTGCAGTCGATCAGGCGGGAAACAAGCGCGAGGCGGTCGTGCTTCCGGACGCATCCGCGAGCATTGATATCGATGCACTCCCGAAGGAGCCCGAGTCTGGTGCATCGTCTGAAATTCCCGTATGGATGTTCCTTGCTGGTGGCGCGATCGTCCTCCTTGTTCTTCTTGCCATCGGAGCACTTATCGTCATGCGCATGCGCAGAACGTAGCTTTCTTATATGCGTGCGAGACTGCTCTTTTTCATGAAGCGTTCGGTGATCGGGTATGCGGCCGCTCTGGCCGTCGCTCTCGCTGCTCCGCTTGCTGCCCATGCGGAGACTGCGATGTATCTTTCGCCGGTCATCTCGACCGTGGAGGTCGGCGGGGAACTTCATATCGGCGTGTTTGTCGACTCCGGAGAAGTTTCCCTGAATGCCGCGGAAGGCGCACTTCGATATGATCCCGGAAAATTTCGTTTTGTCCGTGCGGATACTGCATCTTCGATCCTGAACTCCTGGACTCTGGTGCCGACGAACGATACTTCGCTTGCAACGATCAAATTCGCTGGGATCGCATCAGCGCCGTATGTCGGAGCACGAGGACAGATTGCAGAGATCGTTTTTGAAGCCATCGGCCCTGGGGATGGCGAATTCGTTTTTGATAGCGCCGCTGCGGTCCACGCCGCGGATGGTTCTGGCGCAAATGTTCTCACGAAACTCGGCCGTGCCGCGTTTTCTGTCGTTCCCGCTGGAGGGGAGATCGCAGGAGTGAGCACGGTGCGCGATGCCGGGCTTTCCGATGAATCATCTGTGGGTGAAGTTGCGGGAGCGGTGATCGAGACGACCGATCGAACGATCGCTTCCGAGACGCATCCGGATCCTGAGCGATGGTATGCTGCAACATCGAGCTCTCTGTCATGGAAACTTCTCGATGATATCGTCGAGGTGCGCATGGGGCTTTCTGAGGATTCCGACGGAAGTGCCTCCGTGCGATATGTTCCGCCGACTGGAAGCAAAATCTTGCAGGATCTTGAGCAGGGGATCTCCTATTTTCATCTGCTTCGGATCGCAAGCGATGGTTCCGGTACGATCGAGCATTTTCCGCTTCGGATCGATAGTGATCCGCCGGTGCAGTTCTCTGTCGAGTTGATCGATCGTAATGATCCGACCGATCCGAACATTGCGTTCTTTGTCGTGGCGACGGACACTGTTTCCGGGATTGCTCGCGTGGAATTTGCACTCGACGGAGGAACTGCTGTTCCGTGGACAGATGATGGATCGCATCGATATACGATCACTGGCCTTGCGATCGGGACGCACAAGCTCATCGGTCGCGCCATCGATCATGCCGGAAATACTGCTTCGGTGGAGATCGAATTCGTCCTTGAAGGGATCGGTGCACCGTCGCTCTCGATGCCGAAGCGCGAGTGGAAGGAAGGCGAGATCATTTCCCTCGATGGAACGGCACCTCCGGAATCGACCGTCACGATCTCTGTTTCGCGGGGGCCGGAAACCATTCTGAGTGCGGTGATTCCTGCTGCAGCGGACGGAACATTTTCATGGACCGATTCCTCTCCTCTTGACCCCGGGGTTTTTCTTGTGAGTGCGATCGCCAGCGACGCGCGAGGTGCGCAGAGCGAGCCTGCGCAGGCGCTCGAGCTTGAGGTCATTCCGAGCATCTTCGGCGTTTTAGCTCGCCATCCGCTTCTTCCGTCTGGGATCGGGATCGTCGTACTCCTTGCGTCTCTTGGCGGATGGTATTGGCTTCGCCGCGCGCGAGAAGACGATCATACTCTCGAAGACGACAAAGATCGCGAACCCGCTTTGCCGGAGAAAACTTCGATCATCTCGCGTCTCACGAAGGCCTCTGTTGGGAAAACCCATGCAGACCTGCAAACAAAAAGCGCCACCGGTTTTGTGGTGACGCTCGGTTCGCCGAAGGGCGGTGTTATCCGGAGAGGAGGGCGATAAGCGCGCGCACATCACTCCAGTCTATGCGACCGTCTTGGTCGAGATCGTATCGCGGCTGATATGCGCGAAATGTGGCGAGATAGAGCGCATTCAAGTCGGCAAGACTCAGCACTGCGTCATTGTTGATGTCTGGTGTCGGTGCGCCAGCTTTTCTCACATACAGGAGAAGGGGATCGACAGGAACAAAATGGTTCGTACCTTTTCCGTCACGAGCGAGAAGCATACCGTTCTCGATCGTGAACATCAGGCGACCTGATTGTCTTGCGAGCGTATTGAACGCGAGTACGCGCGCGTTCCCAGAGAATCCTCCGTCGGTCAGAATCCCTCCGCTAAAGGCGAGTCGTCCGGTCGAGTTTGAAGGGTAGGGCTCTTCTGCCCAGAGATCGACGATCGAACGATCAATGTCGACATTCTCGATCGACATCGCACCGCGCGGATACGAGATCGCTCCTCCGACGGCGTTAATGTTTGTTGTTGCATTTACGCGCAGCTCGATCGGAAGAATCGCTCCCTCTTCCATGAAGACGGAACCCTCGGGTACAAAGACAAAGGTATTTTTTTTGGTCGGCGCGCTTGAGTTGAGGAGCAGAAGAAAGATGACCGGAGTCCCGATTGCGAGCTTCATACGATGGTCGCTGTAGATGCGCGTGAGCATGCCTTCATTCTACGTGAAAATGATTTTTTCCGCTCCTTATACCATGAACGAAAGATGAAAAATAAGGCTTTGCAAACGGTTTGCAAAGATATTGCCTTTCGCGAAAGATACGGCATTTCTGAAAAAAATATGAACTGACCGGAATCGCAATTTTTGTTCTTGCCAAGCTCCAATTTTCATAGTTTATTTTTTCTCTGTTTTTCTTCATATTGCAATTTTCGTTTCTCCGCGCGGTGATTTTCAAAAGGCCGAGGGGGTATATCTTTCTCTTTTGATTTCATCTTGGGGTCATTTTGCACGTTTTATGCGTGTCTCACGAATCAACGCGGCACATCGGGTGGTTTATTCGAATCACAACTTTGTTTTGTGCGAGATGTTCACACCTTCCCCCGAAAATATTGCTCCACAGCTTGATAAAATCATAGCATCGGCATCATTGTCCCTCTGTTGTGGAGACGGGAGTTGTTTGCTGAATGCACCACGATGCACATCAGGCGTTCATACCTTGGAAAGACCTCCGTTCGCACAGAGAAACTCCTCTCTGCGTTGCTTTCCCTTTCCCTCATCCTCTCCTCCTTCCCGCTCTCCCTCCTGTCGTTCCCGTCTGTTGCTGCTGCTGCC
>DATIBL010000077.1:0-6971 GCA_035457505.1 Minisyncoccota bacterium
GGCATCCTCATTCGCGGTATCAAGAAGGAGGATGTCACGCGTGGACAAGTGCTTGCGAAGCCGGGTTCGGTTACGCCGCACACCGAGTTTGAGGCAGAGGTCGTCATTCTTGCGAAGGAGGAAGGAGGTCGCCATACGCCGTTCTTCTCGGGATACAAGCCGCAGTTCTACATCCGCACCACGGACGTGACCGGCGAAGTGACCCTTGCAGAAGGTGTTGAGATGGTGATGCCGGGCGACACCGCAAAGTTCAAGGTGAAGCTCATCGCACCGGTCGCGCTCGAGGAGCAGCAGCGCTTCGCAATTCGCGAAGGCGGCAAGACCGTCGGTGCAGGCGTCGTGACCAAGATCACCGCGTAATTGGAGTATTGACCAGAGCATTATGACCACGTCCACAGAGAAATCGAAAAGCGTTTCCGCGAAGCCGGCAAAGGACGGGATCCAGAAGCTGCGCATCCGAGTCCGCGCGTACGAGTACAAGATCCTCGACGCGTCGGTCCGGCAGATCATGGACACCGCACTGCGCTATGACGCGAAGGTGCTTGGGCCTATTCCGCTCCCCACGCAGATCACGAAGTACACCGTCAATCGCTCGTCGTTCATCTACAAGGATGCCCGCGAGCAGTTCGAGATGCGCGTCCACAAGCGCCTCATCGACATCATGAGCCCCACCCCGAAGGTGATCGAAGCGCTCACGAATTTGACGCTGCCTTCTGGCGTGAATATTGATGTCAAAATGATGTAAAACATCTGCACTCGGCACATTCCTTGGCTTTCCCTTGGAAAATCCCATCAACGTATAGGAATACGTCCCAGGGATATTTCCTCGGTCCAAGCCCTCGGACTGTTCACGATTGCATATGTTTTGGCGATTGTGACACGCATTCGCATCTTCGAACGTACCATCATATCCGAAAGACGAACGTCCGCGCAGATCGCGGGAGGCGTTCGTCATTTGGGTATGTTTCGGATCGCGTGCGTTGTAGAACGCGGGCGGTTCGTCTCATCCACTCACTCACTATGAAATTCATATTAGGAACTAAAGAGGAAATGACCCAGTTCTTCACGGACGACGGGAAATGCGTCGCTGCGACCCTCATCAACGCCGGACCGGTGACGGTCACCGACGTGAAGACGAAGGAGCGCGACGGATACGACGCCGTGCAGCTCGGGTATGGCACGCAGCTTGCCAAGCGGATCAAGAAACCGCAGCAGGGTGCGCTCAAGACCCTGGGGAATTTCCGCTGGCTTCGCGAGTTTCGCCCCAAGCAGGGCGTTCCCGAAGTGAAAATCGGCGACATCGTTACGGTGTCGACGTTCGCAGTCGGTGAAAAAGTCACCGCAAGCGGCGTCACAAAGGGCAAGGGCTTCCAGGGCGTTGTGAAGCGCCATGGATTCCACGGAGGTCCGCGATCCCACGGCCAGAAGCATTCCGAGCGCGAGCCGGGATCTATCGGCGCGACTGGCCCGCAGAAGGTTCTCAAGGGAACCCGCATGGCCGGACGCATGGGCGGCGACCGTGTGACCGTCAAAAATCTGAAGGTGCTTGCTGTCGACAGCACCAACAACCTTCTCCTCGTGTCGGGCGCGATCCCGGGACGCCGAGGAACATTAGTCGAGATCGGAGCATAGGCATATGGCAACAAAAGAGAAAAAGAGCCTCGAGGCTCCGGTCTATACGCAGGAAGGCAAGAAGTCCGGCACCGTCGCACTTCCGGAATCTGTTTTCGGAACCAAGTGGAACGCCGATCTTGTACACCAGGTTGTGACTGGCATCGCAGCGAACATGCGCCGCGTGACCGCGCACACCAAGGACCGCAGTGAAGTTCGCGGAGGCGGCAAGAAGCCGTGGAAGCAGAAGGGCACCGGTCGCGCGCGCCACGGGTCGTCTCGTTCGCCGATCTGGCGCCACGGAGGCGTGACGCACGGACCCCGCAACGACAAAGTCTATGCGGTGAAGATCAACCAGAAGATGCGCGCGAAGGCGCTCATGGCTGTGCTCGCGAAGAAATATCAGGATGGAGAAGTCCTCTTCCTTGATAAGGTCGCGATGCAGAACATCAAGGCGAAGGACGCGAAGGCGATGCTCGCGAAGTGGGGAGCAATCCCGGGCTACGAGTCGCTTTCGACCCGCCGCAACAACGCCGCATATATCGCGTTGCCAGAGTACGATGCAACGGTGCAGCGCTCGTTCCGCAATTTTGGGAACCTGCGCGTATCGAGCGTCCGCAACCTGAACGCGTTCGATGCGATGAAGTACCGCTACGTGGTCGTCGTGGCGCCGGACGTTGCAGTCAAATTTATCGAAGCTAAGGCGTAGGCATATGGCTATCCTCGATCCGTTCAAGAAGAAGTCCGCCGCGCCTGCCAAGAAGGAGGCTGCTGCGAAGGGAGCGAAGGCCGACAAGGCTGCTCCGGCTACTGAGACCGCCGAGAAGGCGCTCGTCGCCGCACCCGTGCGCATGGAGGGAGGCCTCGCGATCACGGAGGTGCTCGTGCGTCCGTATGTCACGGAGCGCTCGACCGACCTCTCGGAGCGCGGCGTCTATGCGTTCCTCGTGCACAACCGGGCGACCAAGCCCCAGATCGCGCTTGCGGTGCGCACTCTCTACAAGGTGACGCCGGAGAAAATCGCGGTCATGCGCGTGCACGCGAAGATGATGAAGAATCGCAAATCGAACCAGTCCGTGGTCAAGCGCCACGCATACAAGAAAGCTCTTGTGTATCTCAAGTCGGGAGACAAGATTGAGGTCGTGTAATCCAAACGGCATATGAAAAAATTCAAACCAACAACGCCGTCGTCTCGACACACGATCCTCACGTCCTATCGCACGGTCCTCTCCGGGCACAAGCGCACGAAGGGGCTCGTCACGGGAGGCAAGCACACGGGTGGACGCAACAACCGCGGCCGCATCACGATGCGCTTCCGCGGAGGCGGCAACAAGCAGGCGGTCCGCTCGGTCGATTTCAAGTTCGACAAGCATGACATTCCGGCAAAGGTGGAGTCCGTCGAGTACGATCCGCTGCGCACGGCATTCATCTCGCTCGTCTGCTACAAGGATGGAGAGCGCCGGTACATCGTCGCGCCGAAGAGCGTGAAGGTGGGATCGACGATCATCGTGTCCGAGAAGGCACCGATCGCCCCAGGCAATCGGCTTCCGCTCAAGAAGATCCCGGTCGGGACACTCGTGTACAACGTCGAGCTGCAGCCGAATGGCGGCGGCAAGATCGCCCGCTCCGCAGGCAACTTCGCGGTCCTGATCGCGAACGACCTCGGATATGCGTATCTCAAGATGCCGTCATCCGAAGTGCGCAAGGTTCCGGAGCTCTGCTGGGCATCGATCGGCGAGTCGTCCAATCCGGAGAGGAAGCTCCGCAACGAGGGAAAGGCCGGACGCAATCGCTGGCGCGGAATTCGTCCTCGCGTGCGCGGAAGCGCAATGAACGCGGTGGATCACCCGCATGGAGGTGGTGAGGGTCGCGCTGGACGCGGTCTGAAGCGCCAGAAGACCAAGTGGGGCAAGCCCGCAGGAAAGGGACAGAAGACGCGAAAGCCGAAAAAATACAGCAATGTTTTTATCGTCTCGCGCCGCAAGGTCGGGAAGAAGTAACAATTTGAGTGCGCTGCTTTGTTGGCATCGTCGCGAGTCCCATCATCGTACTCCGAGTACGCCTCAGGGACATCGCGCCTCGCCGCCGCGCATCGCATCTCAAATTCTTCCTTCTTTGTGAAGCAGCAAAAAAGAAAAAACACCCTTCGGGGTGTTTTTTCTTTGTGGGAGACATCACTCTCTCTCGTGCGGTTTTTTCAGTCGGCGTACAAATACAAACCCCGCTCGTGAGAGCGGGGGCTTTTGGTATTCGATCACTACAGTCCGGGATCATTCTTCCAGAAGTCAGCAAGGAATTGCCGGTACTTTTGGGAACGTGAGGAATTCTTGAAATTTCGGCACCAGATCGCTGTGGCCGCAAGAACGATGAATGCAAGAACAACGAAGGCTGTGGGCAATTCGCACATGTTCCGCGCTCCTTTTGTGAATTCGAAGGGGGTCAGTGTTTCGCAGCCGTATGCGAGGCGATGATCGCGTCGATGCGAGCTGTCTCGTCGAGAAGAAGTTTTTGGAAAAGTTCAGGATCGTTCTTGTATACGTCGTGTCCGGGGCGATGTTCGAGCGTTCGGGAGCGTTCGTTTGCGACAGGGAATTTTTCGAGCCCGCCGTTCTTGATGAACACGGGGATCGTCATGGACGGACGCAGGCCGATGCGATCAGCGATCTCGTCTGCCGCTCGCGACCGGATTGCCGGAATAAATGCAACAGCGAAGAGAATGCCTTCAAAACTTACCAGAGTGAGCTGGAAGGCGTCGTTTTCCGGCGTGTCAGGCGCAAAGAGGGAATACTCGAGCCGGGTGAAAAATTCACGGACTCCCGGTACCGGAGGACCCATCATGCCGATATACGACACGACAGTCGGGTCTGTGAGCATGCGGGCGACGATACGAACCTCAGATTCTTGGGACATCACTGCCTCCTTGTGGTGAACAGCTCTAAGTATACTAACACGAATAGAGATGTTTGTCCATATTCTGTGCCGTGCGGGAAAAACAAAACGCCGCACTCTCGTGCGGCGCATGCGGAGAAACTATTTTCCTACCTTCGCCTTTTTTGGCTTCTTCTTCTCCTTGCGGATCTTGTTGTCTCCTCGTCCCATGGAAAGATCGTGAATGATGATAACGCTGCTAGTATATCACGCTTTAGTGTTCTTCCTTTTTGTTTTCCCCCGCTTGCACCAACCCCCTGGTCTGCTAGGCTCAGGACGGAATGGTCGTCAGTGAAGGAGTTTCTCATGACCGGAAAGATGTGGCTTTGGGTGGTATACCTGCTTCAGTTGGCCGGCGTTATCTTCGGGTTCATTCCCTGGATCATCGGGATTGTGATCTGGATGGTCCAGGGAGGCGATATGGAAAATGCGATCTACGGCATTTCGCATCGCCGCTGGCAGAATCTGATCTTTTGGATCGCATTCGGAGGCATGATCGCGACGATGCTGCTCATGTCTGTCGGGGTCGGTGTCGTAGCTCAAACCATTCTCGTTGTCGTTCTCTTGGTATGCATCGTGTACGGGATGTTCTGCCTTTCTGTCACCCGTCCGCCGATGCGCGTGTAACCACACGCACAAACGACCAACTACAGTTGGTCGTTTTTTCGTTCGGTTATTCGCCTTGGAATCGATCCGCGCACTGGTCGATGAAGTCTCTCGGATACACGGTGCGGAGCATCGCACACCACTCGCGCCGCCACGCCTCCTCCGGGACGTCGATCTTCCACGGATCGTTCGAGTTGAACTTTGCCGCGTGAACGAGCGCGCCGTCTTTTGCGATGTGCATATGCACGATCGAATAAAGCGGGACCGCGGAAGCAGCTCCGGCGATGATGACGAGATTCGCCATATCCTCGCGCACTTCACAGAGCGGTTCGTTCATGGCCGCGATCTGTGCCTCCAGGCGCGGCCCGAGTTCGGCCGCAACATACGCTTCGACGGCACGGGAAAAGTCGGGTGCGCAGCGCGGGGAAGCATTTCCGGCTGCGAGGCTTGGGAGTGCGAGGAACCACGCAAGGATCGCAATGTATCGAATGTTCATTTGTTCGCCGTCTGTCAGATCTCGCCATACGATAGTGCCTGAGCTATCGCTCCGTCAATTGGTCGATGCGGAAGTGTGCGGCGCGTGGTAGAGTCGGACGAGAAGTGCTGGAGTTCACCATGTTCACAAATGGGAGCGATGTGCTCCGTGCGGGGCATACCGTGTTGGCCCTCGGGCTCGTCGGAGCGGCGAAGCGGGTCGGACTTATTCCGGTCGATCATGTTCGGTACGTGCCGATCCGCCCGAACGACATCATGGTTCCGCTCGATATCTACAAGCAGCAATTGCTGGTCTTTCCCGCTGTTCTCGCATTCGTTTGGTTCATGGAAGGTTTCCTTTGGGCGCTCACGGCTGGGCTCGGATGGATGCTCTTCATGTTTCTTTTGGGCGGCTGGCTGGCGCGGCAGATCCTGGAGCGTGACCTAGAAAAGGCGCTCAGACGGATGACACCAGACGAAATGCTCCGGTATCGATCCGATCTTCGACGCCCAAGGGGAGGCGGCAGGTCCCCGCCGATGAGCCCTTGACAGAATATCGAATATCGTATACGATGAGGGTCGAGTTCGTTATTCATTCGTGCCCAAACCACACAGCGCTACGGCGCTGTTCATTTTGTCTCACAAAGGAAAGGAGGAAGTATCGCATGATCGCAAGTATGGACGAAGTGTTCGCTGTGCAGCGCGCAGGGGAGTCTCAAAAGAGCGACACGAGCAAAGCGGATCTCGTGCTGGAGGTTCAAACAGCCGCTGGCCGCGCTTTTCTCGAGATGTCTGCAGTCTATCTCAATCTCTCTCACAGGTTGCAGAACATTATCGTCAAGGAGATGCACGAGATCGGTGACGCGATCATCGATCACAGTATGAAATAGGGCACCACGCCCGAACCGCGTACAACGCGGTTTTTGTTTTGGTGCACGATGCTGCGTGCGCTACATCGTGACGCCCTTTTCAAAATCGCGGCGGATGCGGATCGCGTGCATATGGAAATGTCCGGGAATCGATTTCCGCGTCGCGGTGTTTTCGAAAAAGATGTCGTAATCGTTCGCGACTTCTTTCTTCACTGTGTAGAGCTCGTGATGCTCCGGGACAGTGAGATGGTCTTCGTCGGCGTGCCGTTTCAGGATGATGAGATGATGCGTCTTGGTGATGCGGTCGTATGGGAATTCGTTCGGGACGACCCGCCAGAAATCAAATTCGATCAACGGCTGTGCATGGCAGCAGTAGCAGTATCCCGGCTCGGCTTTGGCCATGTGATGCCGATACGCCTTTTCCGACTCCGGCTTGCGGAGCGTCATATGTTCCATTGTATCACCCAGCGTGATTGACCGAGC
>DATIBL010000078.1:0-2845 GCA_035457505.1 Minisyncoccota bacterium
GGATGAATTGTCCTCCAAAATACGTGATGACCATAGGGGTGAGTATAACAGCTCTGCATTCGCGCGAAAACGTGTGCACAAGCGAGTTCTGTGCCCTACTTTGAACGCTCGCAGATGCTCGTAATTGCGCACGAGTTGGAGTCGTGCCTGATGCGACCGCAATAGAATACAGATCCATATCGGACACAAGGATGATGGATAAAGGACAGCAATTTGCTATATTTTTCGGGCTTCTTTTCTGTGTCTTTTATGATGCTTCGCAACCTTCCCCGAATACTTGCTTTTTCACCCTATTCCTTATAGTGTGTGCGGTACAACTCCTTAGAAGTGCCATTGGGGCTAAACCGATCGACGGGGCATCGCGCATGCGAGACCGACGAGCGACCCCCGAAGGCGGAGGAATCCGCTTTTTGAGCGGATATTTATTTTATGACCACAGCAACGCAAGAAGCGCCGGTCGTTGTCGCGAGCGTCGAGCCGAAAGAGGGCGGAGAGCACGTGATGGCGAAGTTTGTCGGAGAAGCATTGAAGGTGCCGGAGCCGGGCGATATCGTCGAGGGTCCGGTGATCCGCGTCGAGAAGAAGGCCGTGTATATCGACATCCCGCCGTTCGGCGTCGGGCTGATCTTCGGGCGCGAGTACATGAACGCGCGCGACCTGATCAAGCACATGCAGATCGGTGACAAGGTCACGGCGAAGGTCGTCGAGCGCGAGGGCCGCGACGGATACATTGAGCTCTCTCTCAAGGAGGCGCGCCAATCCCTGATCTGGGCAGAGGCCGAAGAGATCGTCCGCAAGAAGATGGTCGTCGAGCTTCCGGTGAAGGATGCCAACAAGGGCGGACTGATCCTCGAGTGGCAGGGCATCGGAGGATTCCTTCCGGCGTCGCAGCTTTCGGCGGACCACTATCCGCGCGTGGAGGACGGCGACAAGGATCGCATCCTCGAGGAACTCCGCAAGCTCGTCGGCGAGAAGCTCTCGGTGACGATCATCACGGCAGTCCCGAAGGAGGGCAAGCTCATCTTCTCGGAGAAGGAGCACAATCAGAAGGAGAAGGAGGAGCTCATCGCGAAGTATCGCCTCGGCATGATCGTCGAAGGCGACATCACCGGCATCGTTGATTTCGGTGCGTTCATGAAGCTTGAGGAAGGACTCGAAGGACTGATCCACATCTCCGAGATGGACTGGGGTCTCGTCGACGATCCGCGCAAGATCTTCCGCGTCGGCCAGGGCGTGAAGGCGCAGATCATTGAGATCAAGGACAACAAGGTTTCGCTCTCGGTGAAGGCACTCAAGGAGAACCCGTGGAAGGGCGCAGAGAAGAAGTACAAGAAGGGCGATGCGGTCCGCGGCGTCATCATCAAGTTCAACAAGTACGGCGCGCTCGCGTCGATTGAGGAAGGCGTCGCCGGACTCGTGCACATCTCGGAGTTTGGCTCAGACGAGCGGCTCCGCGCAACGCTCGAGCTCGGAAAGACGTATCCGTTCGCGATCACGCTCTTTGAGCCCAAGGATCAGCGTATGACGTTGTCCTTCCAGGGCGAGAAGAAGTAGGGCGAGTATTTGGAAACGGCGAATTTCATCCATTTCCAAGCATCGGATGTGAGGGAATGAGAATCGCGAACATCCTCTCCCCGTGCACTCGACAAAAGCCGCATCACATATGGTGCGGCTTTTGCGTATCCTCGGCATGCTTCGAATACAAAAAGGATTGAACGCGAATTTAGGAAGGAGGAACTTCCCTCACACGTGCCAAGAGGACGATACTCGTTCCGAAAGGAAGCCGCACATGCGGGATCACTCGCGATTCCGTACGCACGATAAGCCGCATGATCCGAGTCGCAAGATTCGTATGAACGAGACTTTGATCTCCGGAAAATCCGAGCAGGCGCAACGGGATCGTCGGCAAAAGGAGCGTCATGTTCCAATACCCGCCGTAGACAACCTCGAAGCCTGCCCGCATCACCATCGCGCGCAGGCGACCCTCGGTATATCGACGAAAATGATGACAGACAGCATCGTGTTCGCCAAAAAGGAACTGGTACGCGGGAACGGTGATGATCACCTGTCCACCCGGTTTCATACGCATGCGAACATCCTGAAGCAGCGCAAAGTCATCCTCGACATGCTCAAGGACGTCGAGCAGCGCGACCAGGTCGAATCGTTCCGAATGCGGGATCGCCTGCATGTCCGGCCACGCACTACGATATCCGCGATCGCCGAGCCGCGCGCGGGCAGTTGCATCGGGCTCAACGCCATCGAGGGTTCCGAATTGTGCGAGCAGGTTCGCCATGCCGCCATATCCGGCGCCAAGATCGAGGATATGTGCAGACCCGCTCGTTCTCCGCGAGAGACGAGAGAGTACGCGCCGGACAACATCTGCGCGGCCCTGATACCACCAAGAATCTTCAAACGCACTCATGGCCTCGTACACTCGCTTTTCCATGCGACACGATTACCCTCGCGGCTGATGATGCATGTTCATGGCGACTTCCGGTCCGGATGTGATCAACGTTTCGATCCCGACAGATACTTCGTCGAGTACGCGATCAATCACCGTCTGCTCCTCGGGAGGAAACGTACGCAGGACGAATTTTGCCACAGCATCGTCCCCTTTGGGCTTCATCGGCTTGCCATCTTCCCCCACCGGCAGCACCCCGATCCGAACGCGATGATATGCCTTTGTTTTGAGCGCCGCAGAAATCGAGCGCAGGCCATTGTGTCCCGCCTCACCGCGATCAAAAGCGAATTTCCAAGTTCCGAGCGGGAGATCGATGTCGTCATGAACAACAATCAGATGTTCCGCATCGCTCGGATTCTTCACGAATTTTGCGACGGAACGGCC
>DATIBL010000079.1:0-3980 GCA_035457505.1 Minisyncoccota bacterium
AGCTTGTCTCTTCCTGAGCTTTCCCCAGTCCAAGCCGGCGAACTGTGCTCAAGCGGAGTTGCGCCGTCGGTACGCGGCAACTGGAGGGAGGCCTGCTTCGCCTTCGGGCGTGTCGGTGTATACTTTTGGCATGCCGAAAAATGCAGCGATCCCGAAGGCGGTCAGAGAGCGGGCCGAGAAGCTCCAGAAACTCCTGCACTACCATTCCCACAAATACTACGTGCTCGACGAGCCCGAGATCTCGGATACTGCCTACGATGCGCTGTATCAGGAGCTCGTCCGCATCGAAGCCGAATATCCGTCTCTTGTGGCAACGGATTCTCCGACCCGGCGCGTTGGGGGCGTTGCGCTCGAAAAATTCGCGAAGGTCCGTCACGATGTTCCGCAATGGTCGTTCGACAATGTTTTCACGCCCGAAGAATTCCATGCGTTCCATGATCGCGTGGTGCGCGGCTCCGGGACGACTCCGAATTATCTCTGCGAGCTCAAGATCGATGGTTTCAAGATCGTGCTCACCTATGAGAAAGGCGTGCTCGTTCGCGCGGCGACGCGCGGCGATGGGGAAGTAGGCGAAGATGTGACGGCGAATATTCGCACGATCCGTACCATCCCGCTCCGGCTTCCGCGTCCGATCGACTGCATCGTCGAAGGAGAGATCTGGATGCCGAAGGAAGAGTTCGCGCGCATCAATCGCGAACGCGAGAAGGCCGGCGAGCCGCTTTTTGCCAATCCGCGCAATTCTGCCGCTGGGACCGTCCGTCAGCTTGATCCTGCGGTCGTCGCATCGCGCAAGCTCGACAGCTTCATTTACGATATCGGCCGCATCTCCGAGCCGTTTCCGCCCACGCAGAGCGAAGAACTCGATCTGCTCGAGTCGCTCGGATTCCATGTGAATCCGCATCGCGCGCTCGCCAAGACGCCCGAGGAGGTTGTGCAATATTGGAAGAAGTGGCAAGACGCCGCGCATCGCGAGGGCTATCTCTGCGACGGGATCGTGATCAAGGCGAACCCGCGCTCGGTTCAGGATACCCTCGGCTATACGGCCAAATCGCCCCGCTTTGGCGTTGCGTTCAAGTTTCCCGCCGAGGAAGCGATGACGATTGTTGAAGATATTCAGCTCCAGGTCGGACGCACGGGGATCGTGACGCCGGTCGCGCACTTGCGCCCGGTCGTGCTTGCCGGATCGACGGTCTCGCGCGCGACCCTGCACAACGAAGATCAGATCGCACGCCTCGATGTTCGTGTCGGCGACACAGTCGTCCTGCACAAAGCCGGCGATGTGATTCCCGAGATCGTGCGTGTGCTCCCGGAGCTCCGAAGCGGCACCGAGAAGCCGTATCAGTTCCCGAAGATGGTCGAGGCGTGCGGGGGCCCGATTGAGCGCATTCCTGGCGAAGCTGCGTACCGCTGTGTCAATCACGGAGCCTATGCGATCCAGGAGCGCAAACTCGTGCATTTTGCGGGGAAGCACGCGTTCGATATCGAGGGAATGGGAAGGAAGACGATCTCGCTCCTGATGAAGGAAGGCCTGGTGTCGTCGTTCGACGATATCTTTACGCTCAAGAAGGGTGATCTTGTCGGCTTGCCCGGCTTTGCCGAAAAGTCCGCCGAAAAGCTTCTTGCTGCGATCGACGAGCGGCGAAGCGTTCCGCTCCCGCGCTTTCTTGTCGGGCTTTCGATCCAGCATGTCGGCGAAGAAACCGCTGTCGATCTTGCCCGGGCGTTCCATGAGCTCGATGCGATCCGGCATGCATCGCGCGACGATCTTGCCGCGGTGTTTGGGGTCGGGGAGATTGTCGCCGAAAGCGTGGCCGCGTGGTTTCGCGATCGAGAGAATATCGCGCTCGTGAAGCGGCTTCTGAAACATGTCGAGGTCGCCGCGTACGAGGAGCGCGGCGCGGCAAACGGAGTCTTCGCCGGGAAGAGCGTCGTTTTGACCGGAACGCTCCCGACGCTCTCTCGGGATGAGGCCAAAGCGCGTATCCGTGCCGCTGGAGGAAATCCCGCCGGAAGCGTGTCCAAAAAGACGCACTTCGTTGTCGCTGGCGATGAAGCAGGGAGCAAACTCGCCGAGGCGCAAAAGCTCGGTATCCCGGTGCTTTCGGAGGCGGAATTCCTCCGCATGCTCGGAAAGAAGTAGGAGGTTGAGCAGGGGATGGGAATTTGGGCGGCCGCTTTCGGTCTTCGCGTTTTTGCGCTACGATACCTGCATGCTGTCCAAAGAAGAAGGTGAAAAGCTGGTTCAGCTCGCTCGGGTCGGTCTCGACCCCGCGGAGCTTGATCTTGTCCTTGCGAGTATGGCCTCGACGCTCTCGTATGTATCTGAGATCCAGGAGGTGGTGACCGAGGCGGAGCCGGTTCCGGTCGCAGGCGTGCATCGCAATGTGTTCCGCGAGGATGCTGATCCATACGATGGAGGCGCGTTTACGCCCGCCATCATTGCAAATGCCCCCGAGACAGAAGACGGATATTTCAAAGTGGAGCAGGTCCTCTGACCTTCATGCCTATGCCGAAGACTATCGATATCGCAACACTCACGATCGCTTCTGCTCGAGCAGGACTCGATCGCGGCGACTATTCCGCACTGGATCTCGCTGAGGCGTATCTTGCTCGCATCGCGGAGCGGAACGCTGAACTCAATATTTATCTCGAAGTGTTTGCCGATGATGCGCGCGCTGCAGCAAAAGCCGCGGACGCACGGATCGCAAAGGGCGAGCGTGGCGCGCTGCTCGGGATCCCGTTTGCGCTCAAAGACAACATGCTCGTGGAAGGGAAGCACTCTTCCTCCGCGTCCCTTATGCTCAAGGACCACGTCGCCACGTACGATGGGTTCGTGGTGCGTGCGCTCAAGGATGCCGGCGCAGTCATCCTCGGCCGCACCAATATGGACGAGTTCGCAATGGGCAGTTCGACAGAAAATTCCGCATTCGGAGTGGTGAAGAATCCGATCGATCCGACCCGCGTTCCGGGCGGCTCTTCTGGGGGCTCGTCTGCTGCTGTCGCGGCGGGCATGGCGCTCGCGACGCTCGGTTCCGATACAGGAGGCTCCATCCGCCAGCCTGCGGCCCTCTGCGGCGTTGTGGGATTCAAGCCGACATACGGCGCGGTCTCGCGTTCTGGATTGATGGCAATGGCATCTTCTCTCGACCAGATCGGCCCGTTCACCAAGACCGTCGATGATGCCGAAGCGATCTTCCGCGCGATCTCCGCGCACGATCCGATGGACAGCACCTCCCGTCCGGATGCGCTTCGAAAGCACGCCAAGGCGCCGGAGAAACTTACGATCGGCGTCCCCGAGGCATTTGTTCGGATGAAAGGCGTGGACGAAGACGTCCTCGCGCGTTTCGACGAAGCCGTCGCCGCCATGAAGAAGGCTGGTCACACCATTGTGCCGATCGATCTCCCGCTTGCAAAATATTCGCTTTCCGTCTACTACATCGTGCAGCCTGCAGAAGTTTCAGCCAATCTTGCTCGTTACGACGGTATCCGCTATGGCCACTCCGCAGAGGGTGCACGATTGATCGACGTCTATCTTCGCTCGCGCGGCGAAGGCTTTGGTCGCGAAGTACGCCGTCGCATCATGCTTGGCACCTACGTACTTTCTGCCGGGTATTATGACGCCTACTACAACAAAGCCATTGCGGTCGGACGCAAGATCACCGCAGAACTTGCCGACGCGTTCAAGAAGGTCGATGTCGTCATGACTCCGACCTCGCCAGTTCCTGCATGGAAGATCGGCGAGCGCGCGAACGATCCGCTCGCAATGTATCTCGCCGACATCTTTACTGTTCCTGCCAATATCGCCGGGCTTCCTGCGATTTCTGTTCCTGCGGGGTCCGTTGCCCGCGATGGAATAGATCTCCCGGTCGGCGTGCAGTTCATGGCCGACACCTTTGCCGAAGATACCGTATTTTGCGCAGCGCGCGAGCTTGAGCGATTGCTATGAGCGACCCTGCACCCAAAGGACCTCCAAAGGGAGG
>DATIBL010000080.1:0-5001 GCA_035457505.1 Minisyncoccota bacterium
TTCCACTCCGTCGTAGACGCCACTGCGCACATCCGCATCGATCCACTCCCAGACATTTCCGATCATATCGTACGCCCCCGCCGAAGAACGACAGGATGCCGAAGAGCCCGTTCCTTCGGCACGCTCAATCCCGCGGCGGCCAAGAACGCAGGGCGCATCGATGCCGAATGCATCAGGCGTTCCAAGTGCAGCGCGATACCATTCGTCGTTCGTTGGAAGCCGCTTCCCGGCGCGGGCGCAGAGTTCTGCTGCTTGATGCGCGGGCACATTCGTCCACGGACGCGCACTCTGGCGCACCTCGGGCATACAGCCAGAGACATTGATATTCTCCTGCGTCTCGAAAGCGTTCGACGGATCGACGTGCGGACACCCTGCACCAGCGGAGGCTTCATACATATCGATACAGAATCCACCCTCGGGAGCATTCACAAATGTCATCGCGCTCGGACAGCGAGATGGCACGGCACCAGAGACGGAGGCTTTCCCTGCTCGTGCGTCTCCCTCCATTGCATCGCTCGCAAAGATCGCAAGCGTTGTGAGTCCTGTGGCAAAAAGGACGACGAGCGTTCCTTTGAGGAAGGAGGATTTTCGGCGCCGACGCTTCATAGGCGCGTCACCAATCCATCGCCCTCAGGGTGATCGTGTTTCGATGCGTTGGGTCCATCCACTTGAGCGGGCACCGCCGGGCGTGAATCGCGACGAAGATCGAAATAGAAATTCAGAAGGACCAGCACGAGCAGAAGAAGCGCAGTACCAAGGATCACAAAAAGCGTTTTGCGATTTTCTTTGCGCACTTCCTCTGCGACGCGAAGCGCCAGCGCAGACTCGCGAGCGGTCAGTTCAACTTCCCGCTCATCAAGCGCAGCGCGCTTCTCGTCGAGCGCCTGTGCAAGCACGTTGACCTCGTTCTGGGGAACCGACGTCGTAATCGCCGAAACTGCCGCAGCGTTCCGCAAAAATTCATCGCGAAGACCTCCAAGGTCGAGATCCGGATCGAGGAGCTGCACGCAAAGGATGCCAGCCACCAAGAACGCCGACACGCGCAGGATATGGAGGACGCGGGCGCGTCCGGTGCCTGGAGCCTGTGCCATGCTTTCCGGAAGCGACATAGAGGGCGAGGCGTTATCCGAAGAAGAGGAAGAGACCGAGCAATCCGACGATAAGGATCACCAGCAATGCGATCACGATGGACGAGAGAAGCGAGAGGCCTGACGCGCGTTCGTTGCGCGGAGCCTTTCCGCGCATGTATCCGGCAAGCTGGCGGCGTACGTACGAGCGGATGATCGCCCAGATCACGACGAAGATCACGAGCAGCGTTCCAAGGATAGCCAGGAGCGGCTTGGACGGAAGTACCCAGAATGTCACGGTGCGCGACGAGGAACGAACACCCTGCGTGCTTTCGATCGAAAGGGCGAGCATCGCCTCGTAGCGCCCGAATGCGAATCCTTCGCTTTCCCACTGCGCCTCGTAGGCCCGGGTCGTCTTGGGAAAAACTCCATTCGCATCTTTGTTCACCGGAACCGTCGCAACCTTCTTTCCGAACATATTGGTGATCTCGACCAAACCGCGCGGACGGGTCAGGACATTTCCAAGGTTTTCGATCTTCACCATGAAGCGGACATTGCCCGAATCATAAATGAAGCGATCGATCTCGAAGCTGCGCACCTGGGTATCCTCGATGATCTCTCCGGCGATCTGGAGCATCACATTCGCACCCTGCTCGATACCGACCGCGCTTCCGGTGAACTTTTCTTCATTGGTACGCTGTGTTACAAACACGGTCCCGAAATGTCCGCCCGGGCGGGCGTCGGCAGGAACCGCGATCGACACATGGAGCTGCTTGGTTTCTCCCGGAGCAAGCACAAGCTCGCGCTCAGTGAACGTTGTCCAGGTTGCGATCGTCTCACCTGGCTCTGGACGATCGTTCGAATAGATCGGGCGGCCAGCCGCATCAACAGTTGCAATATCGCGCATTTGCGGCGTCAGTTCAAGTTTTCCCTGCCCTTCGTTCGTGACAGCAATCGCAAACGAAATCGACTGCCCAGGATCGATCTTTTGCTCAATGACTGAGGGTTTCAGATTGAGACTGATCCGCGCCTGCGCGAAGACTGCAGACGGTGCAGCAAGAAGTGCGATCGCAAAAATAACGAAGAGAGAACGAAGATAGTTCATAGATGGACGGGCACTGCGCCCGGTCGGCAAACGCCCATGAATAAAAGAAATAGCAAAGCTACAGCAACGCGGATAAAACGCACGCGTATCCGCGGTACTCCATTAGTATACAGGGAATTCCGAAAGATGCTCGACCATACTGTGGAAACCAGCGAAGAGAATACGATTTCCCCGCAGTACCGATTCGCTCGTCTGCCAAGCAAACAAAACACGCCCCTCGAGGCGTGTTTTGTTTGCTTGATCTGAATTCCAAGCTAGAAGACCGGGGTGCAGACGTAGAAGATGCGATTGGTGTAGTCGTTCGCAGCTTCCTGAAGCGCAGTGATTTCAATCTGGAAACCAACGCGGGTCGCGCCGATATCGGCTGTCGTCCCATCAGCAGGTCCAGTGTGATACATGACTAGGCGAGTCGTCGTCGCAAAGTTCCCTGCGTAGAGCGATGCGCCGAACTCGTCGCCAGCAGCAAGCGTCGCATCCTCACTCGTGACACCATAGTGGCCATAGGTATTCTCCTGGCCAAGCGTACCAGCCGGCGAGACCCATGCCGTCGGAGCAACGCGGCCATTTCCGTCGATGAAGACATCGAGGTCGGCACCGGTCGACGATGTGAGGTTCTGGTCCTGTTTGATCGTCACCTGATACCCGTTGCGGGCATTTGTCGTCACCGTGAGATCCTGAGCACCAACCTTTGCCACTCCCACAGCAAGCGTGCCGAATGGAATGGTTGTTGCAGTGGTAGTCGAAGTAATGGTATCGCCATTGACGGTATCCGCTGGGAAGGCATCCACACCAGCGATCGTGAACGTCAGCGACGTATCAACCGAGGCCGACATCGTCACCGCGTTGATGATCGCTACGCGTGTGTCTCCAGTGTCCGGCTGCGTACCAGCAACGCGGATCACATACGATCCCTCTCCTGCAGGGTTGATGATCTTATTGTTGTTGAAGTTCACCGTCGTGGTTCCGGTCGAGATGGTGTCACCAGCACACACACGAAGGGTCAGGCTTTCGTCCGGGGCGGTCGTATCGAGCGTCAGTGCCTGAACTTCCTGAGCCGCACCGGTACAATCTGCCACGAATGTCATATTGCTACCAAGAGTAAGGTCCGTCGCCGTTGCGAACGCGGACAGATTGAATGCGTCTGTCGCGGGATCGAACTGGATCTTGATCGTCTGCCCGCCTGAAAGCGTCGACGACGCATACCACACAACAGAATGATTGGAACCCTCAGAAGGCGACGGATTGGTGATCGTGTCGCTCAAGAGGGTTAAGTTTGCCGCCGAGGCGGTGGTAAAGAAGGCAGGAACGCCGACCGACCAGAGAAGCATACCGGCGGTCAGCACCGCGCCCACCTGTCGCGCGCGAGAGAGCCGTTTGAATGCACGCAAGTAGTCCATACAAAGAACTGATTAGCGAATGAATGAATCGAATAATGTCCGTGAGAAGCGCGGATGGTGGGGCCATCGTTGCCTGCCCATGACGCAATGTGTTTCGTCATGCACGGAAAGTGGGAAATTCACATTGTGCTTCCTCGGATCTCGGTGGGATATCGGATCCGATCGGTGCTCTCTGCGCTCTGCTCCACGCTCACCCTTTCGGGCATGCGCTCGCACCTTGTCATCTATTATAGCGCATTGTGAAAAAAGAAGGTGGATATCCACTGAAATAATGTGGATAACTGGCACTTTTCTGGGGATATCCCTGTACTTCGCTTGATTCCAGTGTATGAAAGCAGACCCTACTCGGCCTCTTTTGGCGTCCCTGTTGCAGACTGCAATGCGTGCTCGATCCGAAGATCTTTGCCGCCGTCGCGTTTGATCACCATTTCATAGGATCGCTCTGCACGCATGACCTCGACAAAATACCAGCCGATCATGGCCGCGCCAAGCCCGAGCGTCAGCAGGAACACGAAAAAGAAGCGATACTTCCGAAGTACAGCCTTTCGGTGCCCCGCTCCGCCCTTTCGCCTGATTGTGCGGAGTTCCGCACCACCCTCCGTCATTGGCCGAGCAAGCGCAGAGAGCGTGAGCACCGGTCGCGGAGTACTTCTCTCTTCGGTGCGCACCCCCGACTTCGGTGCACGGACCCCGAGCCGCGCTCGCTCAAGCGCGACGACCGAGCGAACATAGCGCCGAATGCCGTAGACGATCACAAACAGAAATGCGCCGAGCGATGCAAACGCGATTGCGAGCTCCTTGTACGGCACAACCCAGAATGTCGCGACGCGATAGACGCTCTGCTTCGTTGCCCCACCGTAGGCAAGCGTTGCTTCGACGGTATAGCGTCCCATTTCAAAAAAATTCTTCTCTCCGTGCCACTCAAACTCGAACCGCCGAGTCGACGCCGGGAGCACGCTTCCGAACGAGGCATCGTCGTTCACCGTGATCCGGCCGCGCTCCTTGCCCCACATGTTCGTAATGATGATGTGTCCCTGAGGGATGAGGTGGACATTTCCGGAGTTCTCAAAGCGCATCACGAATCTCGCGCTCGGATCCTGAACGATGCTCGACGCAGGATAGAAATCGCGGATCGCACCAGCTTCGACGATGTTGCCGGAGACGCTCACAAAAAGAAGCGAAGAGAGCAAACTACCGATCGCAAACCCTGAGCCGTTTCTGAGCCGATCGATGGGATCGGTTCCCACCATAATTGCCGCATAATGCCCGCCCGGCTCTGCATCCTCCGGTACGACGATCGAGAACGGGATCTCAGCGGTTGTATCTTTTTTGACATGAATCGGACCGCGCTCGATGCGAATCCATCCCGGCAGCGTGCGCGGATCGGCATTCCCCTCTTTGGTAAAATCGAACTGCGCATTGCCGGTCTCGC
>DATIBL010000081.1:0-19967 GCA_035457505.1 Minisyncoccota bacterium
TGACTCTCCGGAAACACCGACGCCCAGACCACCGGCTTGGGCTTCTGATATCCCGGAAATGCAGGCAGCGGCTTCTTGGCGATCGTGACCGTATCTCCCACGCCCGCAATACCCGGCCGCTTGATGCCCGTCACGATATAGCCAATCTCCCCCGCCCCGATCGACGGAACGGCCACATCGCCAGGAGCGAAGAATCCGGTCTCAAGCGCAAAGAATTTCTCGTGTGCCTCGACGAACGAAAGCTCTGCTCCTTTTGCGATCGTCCCATCAAGAACGCGCACATAGAGAATGACGCCGCGATGATTGGAATATGCAAAATCAAAGATCATCGCGCGTGCAGAGGGCGTCCCTGGGAATTCCTGCCGCGGCGGGGGGACGCGAGCAATGATCGCAGAAAGGAGCGCGTCCACCCCTTCCCCGGTCTTCCCGGAAACCAGGAGCACGCTCGACGGATCAACCTTCAAGAGCTCCACGACTTCCTCGCGCACTTCGTCCACCCGCGCAAGCGGCGAATCGATCTTCGAGAGCACCGGGATGATCACGAGCCCGCTTTCCCGCGCCATACCGAGCACCGACAGCGTCTGGGCCTGCACGCCCTGGGTCGCGTCGACAAGCAGGATGCACCCCTCAACGGCCTTGAGCGCACGCGAGACTTCGTAGGAAAAATCGATATGCCCCGGGGTGTCGATGAGGTTCAATTCATATCCAACACCGCCCTCGGTCATGCGCATCCGCACGGGCTGCATCTTGATCGTGATGCCGCGCTCGCGTTCAAGCTCCATCGAATCAAGCACCTGCTCCTGCATGCGGCGGCGTTCGATCGTCCCCGTGATCTCAAGCATGCGGTCGGCAAGTGTCGACTTCCCATGGTCGATATGGGCGATAATGCTGAAATTCCGGATATGTTCCCGGTCCATGCGGGCATACTAGCATAGTTGTGCCCTTCTCCAAACCGCAAAAAACGCCCCCGAAGGAGCGTTTCTGGGCATCAGCCCGGAAGATTTATTCACCTTTTCCATCCGCATCATCGAATGGGTCGCGCATGGATGCATACGCGCGCAGGAAATTCCCATATCCGGGATGCGCATGCATAACCTTCTCGATCGCAGCACGCTGTGCCCGGCTCGTGTGAATATGTGCCACGATCACGAGCGCGGTGACCGATACGACGTATCCGACGCCGATCAATCCGAACATGAACGGCGTGATCACCTTCATCGTGAGCAGATAGACCGAAATGAACGTCAGCGCATGCGGGAAGACGGCGAAGACGGCGAAATGCAGCCAGTGATATACGACCGACGGATGCACGGGCGGCCGAAGCCATTTTGGCAGACGATCCCAATTCATTGCACTGTAGGCTTCCTGCGAAACTTCCCGTGCGATCTCCTCGCGGATCCAGCGATCTGCGCCGAGCAGCATGCGAGGCTTCCCGAGCAATTCCGCTGCGAACGCTCCCCGCTCCCAAGTGCCTCTGCGATCTGTCCCCGTGCGGCGCTCATCGGACGCTGATTCATTCTTGTTCATCGCTGCCTCCACCTGATCTGTGCTGAGCGTAGACCCGGATGATGCCCCCGTCAATGATCGCGGCGGTCGCTTGGCCAAGCGCGGAAACGCTTTCCATCAGGACTCTCCCATTGCCGCACGATCGCACCATAGCGGCGATAATTCTCCTGTGTATCCACCCAGGCATAGGCCAGCGCGAAAACCCGCTCGCGATCGGGAAGCTCTTTCTTCGGGATCTGTTCTGCCAGCGCAGCACGGAGCGCCACAAGCCATCCGGGCGTTCCGCTGATCGCAAGCGCAACGAGGACAAAGACAACCGCGAGCGTCGGCTCCGCCCGAAAGAGGAGCACTCCGCCTGCGATCGCAAAAACGATTAGAACGCCGACGAAGGTGAGCGTCGTCGCGCGCGATGCACGATCACGCTCGATCACCTCGGGGAACTCCCGCGCCACAAATCCGTACGCAAGCTCCGCCCGGCGCTCCTTCGCCCGCTTATAGAGGGCATATTTCGCATCAATCTGATCTAGATCCGCATAGGTCGTCATCATGCCGCATCCGAACATCAATTCCGTCCTGAGCCTACAACATTTTGCGTAAGCGTCAAAAAAACCGGCTCTACGCATGGTGAGCCGGCGGAACATAGTAGCTCCAGTCGAACAATCGCCAGGGAGGGACGAATGTTTGATCCACCCCCGAGCACAAGCCGACCGGAAAAACGAAACACAGCACGCATTCAGAAAGGACATACAAGAGGGCGTATCCTTGCCCAGCGGTCTCGACCGCATACGCATAGTTGTCGCCAAGGAGGAGCGCGCGGATCAGAAGAGAGATCACGAGCAGGATAAGCGCGGCCCGACGGACCAGATAGATCGAGACGAAGGCACGTTCGTCGTCCTTCACGTGCGGATCCTGCATCCGCTGAAAGAGGGCCATATGCGTCCGCCCGAGAAAGAATCCGAAGAATCCGATTCCTGCGATAAGCAGAAAGAATTTTCCGGCGTTCATCAGGAGAACACCAGCATCGATATCCATGCATCCACCTTTGTGAGAACCTGGCCCGATTATACGAACCCGGGAACAAAAGTCCACCGAGGCGCGCCCCAGCCACTACGGCGCGATATTCTCCTGCTCCGCCGCGATCGGCTTCGATTTCCAGAATTTCCGATGGAGCGACGCGGATACCTCCCGAAGTTCGCGCGAGTCCATGAGCGAGAGAAGGAAGACTCCCGCCAAGACGCCGAGGATGCCCGACAGCGCACCATGCATAAACACGCCGAAGACGGTATCGATATCGAACACATCATCGAAGAGCTGCAAGCCATGATAGGCCACAAACCCCATCGCAACGGCGGCCGTGAAGCTGTGCAAGAATGTCCTGCGCATCTCACCGAGAAATCCCCGGACGGTGTGCTCGAAGCGCCACATAAGCACCATCGCGTTCACGATCGATCCCACGCTATATGCGAACGGCAGCGCGAGCATGCGAGTCCCATGGATGTCGCTCACGCGGAGCAAGCTTTCGATAAAATAGCGCACGACCGGCACCGCATCGTAGAGTGCGAGCGATCCGTACGCCACCAGAAGAATCATCGCAGAGGACGCAAGATTCACCTTGAGCGGCGTTTTGGTGTCCCCCATCGCATAGAATCCGCGGACAAAAAGCTGCACGAGACTCTGCGCCGCTACCGAGATCGCAAAAAGCGCGAGCGCCGCAGCGGTGAGCTTTGTCGCCGTCCAGTCGAATGCGCCCGCGCCGAGGATCGTACGCACAATCTGCGCACGCAGCACGATGAAGAGCACCATCGCCGGCATCGACCAGAAAACGATATGCCGCGTCGCGGTCGCAATATGCCCGAGGAAAGTATCGATCTCCCCATTCGAGAAGAGGCGCGACAGCGTCGGGAACGCCGCCACCGAATAGCTCATCCCCACGATCGCAAGCGGGATCGATTGCAGATTCATCGCGAGCGTAAAGACCGCGATCGATCCGTGCTCCATCGTGGAGGCGATCCCGACCAGAATCATCGTCACAAAATGGCTCGCCGAAAGCGCGATCGTACGCGGAAAGGACAAGAGCACCACGCGCCGCACATCCGCCCATCGGACCCGGAACGACCAGCGCGGAAAAAGTCCCTGCTTCACAAGAAACGGAATCTGAATCGCCGCATGAAGGAATGCGCCGATCAAAACTCCGTAGACGATCCCCCGAAGGCCAAAAACTGGTGCAAAAAAGATGACCCCAGTGATGATACCGAGATTATAGAGCACCGGCCCAGCAGCAAAAACAAAAAACCGGCGAAACACCTGCGTCACAGATCCGAACAAATTCGAGATCCCGAAGAAGAGCGGCGAGAGAAGGAGAAGTCGCGCAAGCAAGATATACTCTTCGACTGCTGCCTCGCTGAATCCCGGAACGACCCTTTCGGCGAGCATCGGGATCGCAAACCATGCGACCGCCATGATCGCAAACATTCCGAGCGAAAAGACGGTGAAGATATCCGAAATGAACCGCCGAGCATCGGGGTCATGCTTATCCTCACCCGTTTTCGATACGAGAAACGGCACGAGCACCGTGACGGCGACGAACGAGGCAATCGAAGCGTAGAGAAGGTCGGGAATACGAAAGGCAGCATAGTATACGTCGAGCGTTTCTCCCGCTCCGAAGCGCGACGCAAGCATGCGGTCGCGAACGAGCGCGAGCGCCTGAGATCCGAGCGCAAAAGCAGCCAGGAGAAAAGCGGCCTCATGCAGGCCGCTCCACTCTTTATGTAAGACCTTGAGCAAGCGCTCGACCATACCGGGAGGAGGTCAGTGCCTGCTATTCGCTTTCACCTTGAAGCTCTCGAAGCGCCTCCTCCACCGCCTGACTCGACGCTTCGCCTGCGAGCGGATCGCGGCCAGCCTCAAGATTGCGGATCATCGTACCGATATCCTTGCGATCGGGATTCAGCTGCTGGACATCCTTCAGCTGTGCGATCGCCTCGGTGCGCTTTCCGGTGCGAGAGTACGAGAGCGCGAGGAAATATTTTGCATCGGCGTAGACCGGATTCAGAATCACTGCTGCCTCAAGCTGCGGGACCGCCGCGTCGTAGTTGCGCGACGCGTAATAGAGATACCCGAGCGAGAAACGCAGGAGGAAATTGGTTGGCTCTGCACCTACCGCACCCTCAAGCGCCGCTGTTGCCTTCGCCGGATTGCGATCCTCAAGCTCAAGCTGCGCGATGACCGACACGGCTTCGAGGTAGTTGGGCCGCTCTGCCAGCGCCTTGTAGAAATATTCCTTTGCCAGCGCGCGATTTCCCGAGAGCAGCTCGAGCCGCGCAAGGATAAAGAACACTCGCGGGCTCTTGGGATTGCGCTTGAGCGCATCCTCGTAGGCAGCGCGGGCCGGTGCCGCCGTATTCCCCACGCCAAGTGCGCCGAGCGTGTCATAGACGGAACCGAGCGAAAGATGGTTCTCAAAATTCGTGTTGTCGTACGCCACCGCGCCCTCCGCAAACGTGCGCGCATCACGGATCAGTCGATCTGCTTCGGCGATTACCGCATCCGAATTCGTCCCTTGGTCGTTCGCCAGCCGCTGGAGCTTCGCCAGCGAGAGCGCCGAGAGGAACCGCATCGTCGCATCGCGCTCCACGTATTCGAGCGATGTGCGCGCGGATGCCTCGGCCTTCGCAAGGTCACCCGCCTGCGCATATTCCTGAGCAGCCACAAATGTCGAGACAGACACGGTCTGGCGGTAGAGCAGCACGCCCGCCGACAGCGCACCTGCGACGACGATCACGGCGATCGGTGTCATCGCGAACGCGAAGCGCGAGCTCTTTGCCGGATCGAAGGTGATCATGCCGAGCGCGCCTTCGCTCACGAGATACGCCACCAAGGCGCCCGTAAAGAGGAACGCAAGCGTGAAGATCGAGATATTCGGAAGGTAGAAGAACGACAGCGACCAGAAGTAGATCGTTAGGATGAAGAGCGAGAGTCCGAGGTATGCGGCAATGCGATCCTTCTTGGCAACCGGCCACACGCGGGTGAATTTCCACACAAGAACGGCCAGAAAAATGACCCAGAGCACTACGCCAGGAATCCCCGTCGTGCCGAAGTACGTCGGAATACGCCCGATGCCAAAGTCGAATGTCGCGTCCCAGAATGGCGTTCGGTTCATGTCCGTCGACTTGTACATCAGGTACGGCGTCGAAAACCGATTCGGACCCGACCCAAAGACTGGCGAATCCGAGAGCACGCTCTTCACGAGTCCGAAGGTATACGACGGATTGAGGACGACCTCCGAGTACGGCGGAAGATTGAGCGTCTGTCCGATCGTTCCGGCAATGCTTGCTCCATCTTTCCCAAAGGGCTTGGTCGAGAGTCCGGTCGTGTACACGCAGGCGATCACAATGAGTGCAATGAGCGCGACGGGGATATGCGTGAGATAGCGCTTGATCGGATGCACCGGCGTGTGCGCTGCACCCCCTTCGGCAGCTGCCTTGGCATGATGGCGATGCTTCTCCTCACCCTCGCGGAATGCGAAGATCCCGATCCCCGTTCCGAGCACGAGCAGGATGAACCAGAGGATCTTGAAATCAATGGCCACAAGGAACGCGAGTGCGAGCGCGGACATGATGCCGCTCACGATCTTCACCGCGCGATTCATCGGGAAGAAATACGAGGTCATGACAAGGAGGAGCATCGTCGCGCCCACGAGCGACGCGAGATCGTTCCACTTTCCGACCGGCGTTGCAACCTGGCTCGTGAAAATATCAAACGAGAGGAATTCTGCCCCGGCAAAGAAGCGCACGATGTGATAGAAGACGACCACGATCGTCGAAAACAGCATCGCGGCATAGAGATAGAGAATGCGGTCGCGGTCGCGGAAGACGAGCGACGAGAGGAACATCAGGAGGAAGAGAATGAGCGCAGAACTCACGGTCCCGATATCGAACCCGGAACCGAAGAACGAGACTTGCGGCGCAGGAGACATCGCACCCGCGAACGCGAATACCGCGACGATGAGTCCGCCGATCGCAAGCAGGATGCTTCGCGGGATCTCGAAGCGGCCGTCTGCGATGCGCGAGAGCCCCCAGGCCAGCACGCCGAAGAGCGTCACCGCCTCAAGCAAGATCATCTTGGTCAGCTCCGGAGCGAGCGAGCTTCCGGGAATGAAAAAGATGGGCAAGAGAAAGACCGTTGCGACCAGGATCCCGAAGAGGACCTGCTCCGAGAAGATCTTGTGCGAGCCGACCTTCCCGAGAAGCATCTTTGCGATGCCCCAGTGCTGCTCGCCGCCGGAGTGTTCCGCCGCCGCATGCTCTCGGTGGTGGTGCTCGCCGTGTTCTGCGTTCGTCATGATGATGCGAAATGATAATGCGAACCAATAATAATGCGCCCAATTCCCTCCCGAATGTGTGTTCGGAGTTCTCATGAGTATATCACGCGAGCGCCGTCGCATCGTGCATGGACTGTGAAAAAGATCGTCATCAGAACACGCAAAACCCCCGCCGTGAAGCGAGGGTGCGGATCCGATGCCTATAAGCCGAATTCTGTATTCCGGAGACCGGAACGATGACCATTTATCTGGGACTTCGGTTGCCCGAAGCCTCAAGCGGCACTCCGCTTGCGCGGCACGGCCTTGCTGCCGGGTAAGGATTTAGCCGTTTCACTCCCGCCTCTCGACGGGCATATCCCCGAGGGGACCCTAGCCTTTCGGCATCGGCGTCACTGCTCGCACCTCTCAGGTTTCCCTGTGCGGGCGTTACCCGCTACCCTCCTCCTTCTTGCGAAGGGACAGTTCGGACTTTCCTCACTCGCCTTTCGGTGAGCGCAGTCATCCGGCATCGTCCCCCTCACTCTACACCGCCCAGGAAGATTTGACAATACGTAGAAATATGCTATTATTAGTACGTTCTTTTCACAGGAGATCATCATGCTCATCGAATTCATCCGTCAGCTGATCGCAGAACACAGCCTTCCCCCGATCAAGAGCCGCCCCGTTGACTCATGCCAATGTCAGGGCATTCTCAGCGAATTGCTCTCGCGCAAGCATCCCGAGCGCCGCGAAGGCGAAGTCTTTCTCGGCTACTGGACCCCTGCTGCTGCCGCGGCGATCCCCTGGAAAACCAAGCGTATCGGCGCCTGTGCATACGACGACCATGGCAAGCCCTACCCCGCGTATCTCTTGCGCGACGTGACCGGCGTCCCCGTCTTTGCCAACGCGATCGAGGTTGTCCAGGGCATGAGGCATACCATCTGGGGCATCTGATGATTGGCCCCGCACATCATGGCCGAGCACACCGCTCGGCCTTTTCTTTTGCGCAAAAACTTGACTCTCCCCCTGAGCAATGCCAGCATGCGGCAAGAAATACGGGAGCATCCCGTGCGCTCCTCAGACAAACTTGGCGAACTCGATCGCGTCATACTCGAACGTTCCGAGCGCTGCTATCAGCGACTCCAGCGCGAGACTGGATGGACCAACTACGCCGTCGCGCGTGTGTTCATCGTCGTGATGTCGATCCTCAATATGGGGACGATCTTCGCGATCGACAGAAGCGAGCCGGGCGCACTCGCTTCGTGTGCCTTCCTTGCATTCCTGAGCTTCTATACCCTCCTCTCCGCTGCGAAGATTCACGGAGCAGAACGTGCGGCATTCGAGCGGATCGCAAAAGGGATCGCAAATCCCTACAAGATCGACAGCTATTTCAGAGGCGTCAGGATCGCTTTCCTTATCGGAAGCCCCGCCGTCTATGGCACCTTCTTCGCGCTCTCCCTCGCAAGCCCTGGCGAAATGCTCCCGCTCCTGATCGCCGGCCTCGTCATGCTGCTCGCAACGCCGACCATCTATGCCCTCACGTGTGATCCGATCCCGCCGTGCTCCGGCCGTCTGCGCGAGAAGATCCGCGATCGTCTGGTTGCGTGGAGATCAGCACACGCGAGTGTCGTTCAAGCCGCCAGAGGAACTGCATGATGTCCAAGCACTCCAAGCATCCGCCGAAAGCAGGCGCAGATGCTCCGCTCAAATGCCCATCGTGCGCGACAGCACCCGAGCGACCCGTTGCTGCGATCTTTCCAAGGACCGGCACTCGGCGGCTCGACGTCCCGTATCTTCGCTGTAGCACTTGCCGCATTTTCGAGATCGATCGCCGCGGTGCGATCCGCGCCGCACTCGCGCTCTATCGCAACGACCCCGATCCGCAGGCCGCAAAAGCCTTCGCTGAACGCGTGAACGCGATCCTGAGAGGCCTCGCCGAAAATCTCTCTTCACGAGGATATCGCAAAGGCTCGTTTGTTCCGCACGCCAAACCCAAACCCCGCCCATAACGGCGGGGTTTTTCTCTGCAAATTTCACATCCACATCGCGTCAGCGCACGATCAGCACTAGCTCCCGCTCTCTGCTGCCGGAGGCATGCAGATCCGCACTTCCTCGCCGAGCTCCTTTGCAAGATACGCCTTCGCATCCGCAAGATCGCCGATCGCGTCAATCAGCTTGCCGTCGAGCGCTTCCTCGCCGAGCATGCTCTCGCCTGTCGCGAGCTTGGATACATCCTCCTTCGGCAGGCCGCGATTCTCGCTGATCGCCGACACAAAATTCTCGTGGATCTTGTCGACGTCCTCCTGCAGCATTTTCTTTTCGTCGTCGGTCAGTTCGCGATTCGGATCGCCGATGCCCTTGTACTGTCCCGAGGTGATGCTCGTCACGCGGATGCCCTCCTTCTTGTTCTTCTCGACAAAATTCCGAAGCTGAAGCGACACGCCGATCGATCCCACGTCCGAGTTGCGCGACGCAATGATACGATCTGCGCCCGATGCCGCCCAGTACGCCGACGAGAGTCCCGCCGTGCGGATGAGCGCGACATTCTTCTTCTCGGTGCGCTTGAGCGCGTTCGCGATCTCTTCGCCCGCGACCGGCAGCCCGCCATACGAATCGATATCGATGATGATCGCCTTCACGGTCTTTGATTTCTCTGTGAGCTCCACCGTCTTGGCGAACCAATCCGAATAGGTCACATATCCCATCGCGTCGTCCGATACGCCCGCGGTTGCATACGAGGTCACAAGATCGCCTTTCACGTCGAGTACGATCGTATTGCACGAATATTCGCGGACCGTATACGCGGCGATCGCCGCGTCGATGAGGAGCCCGAACGCGAGCACTCCGACAAGCACAAACCACACTTTTTTATTTGTCCACGTCGTCATAGTCATAGGCGGGATTCAGGATTCACGATCGTATAAAGATGCGCCCCGACAAGATAGGTCGGGATCGAAAGCGGCATCGCAAGAATATTCATCATGTGCGCGAAGGTCACCTCCACGGTCTTCGTCGGGATCATCGTCAGGAACGCATATTCGCTCACGAGGTACACGAACGCGAGAATGCCGCCCGCCCACGCTGCATGCGCATACGGACGATGCCGCCCGATCTGCGCCGCGAGATACCCCGCCATCGCCGAGATCATGCTTCCAAACACGATTGTCGAAGCGAGAAACAGCCGATTTTCGCCGATCTCACCCTGGAGGTCGGTAAAGAAGACGAACGTCCCGTTCGACACGAACACAAGATAGAGAAACCCGAATGCGAATCCGAATGCAAAAGTGGTAATGAGATCGAAGGAGATGGCGTATGCGATCGCGCGCTTACGGATCTTCGGCTTGCGATCCTCCGGCGTTCCCGCATGCGGCACGGGCGCGGGGGCGCTCGCGGGAGCCGGCGGCAGAGCGGCGGGATCGACAGGCGATGCCGATGGTGATGCAACTTCCATACGCCAAAGTATACCACCGCCCCCACCCACCCGCACCCGAGTATTTGCAGGCCTGCCGGGTAGCGATTGACAGCGCCTGGAAGAACGCTAGCGTAGAGAGTGGACACGACACAGGCCCCATGCCATGTTCTCAAAAACTCTGCTTGCCTCAGCGCTCACCGCATTCGCGATCACCGCGATGCCTGGAACCCTCTCTGCGGCAGACGACGAAGCCGCTCCGTCCGAGCAATTCGGCGGCGCTCGCGAGGACCATGTTCTCGACCAGGATGCGGTGCATCTCTATCCCCGTTCACAAGAAGCGCTCGCGCTCGAAGACCAGGGCGAAAAGATGCTCGAGATCCGTGAGTACAAGCGCGCAAAAGAGCTGTTCGCTTCATCCCTCGAAGCCGAGTGGTCCTTCGCCACTGCGATGAACTTTGCGATGGCATCCGTGATGCTGAAGGAATTCGACGCTGCGCTCCGCACCTACGGCGAAGTCCTCCGCCGGACCGAAGGCTCGGAAGAGCATGTCGATGTTCGCGCCAACGCATTCTTCGGACTCGCCGAGATCGCACACCGAAAGGGCGATCACAAGGCCGCCTGCACGAACGTCGCCGTCGCGATCACGCTTGCCCCGACACCGATCGTGAAGAGCACCTTCGCTGCCTACGAACGCGAAAAGTTCCACTGCGAACCGGACCGCAGCAAGACCTGAGCATCAGCGTTCTGCATCCGTAAGCAAACACAAAAGCCCCGCATATCGCGGGGCTTTTTCCTTCATGACTCCCTATGGATTCCCGTAAATACGGCATATTGACGCAACGGCGCACGGCCGATATCGTCATGACATCTTACGGTTCTTCCATGAACCGTAAGGGCACTACATCCAAGGGCAGTCCTCCTCGCGGAGGGCTGCTGTTTTATGCAAAGCGGGAAAAGAAGTTACAGCAACCGGCAATTTCGATATATCGAATCATGCGCAAGAGAAAAACCCCGCATATCGCGGGGTTTCTAAATCACAGAGAATCAGTCCTTCGAATGTCCGAGGATGCGAAGGAGGCTCATGAACAAATTGATGATGTCGAGATAAAGCGAGAGCGCAGTATCGACAGCGTTATCAAGCGTGTGCGGCATCACGCTCGCCCGATGCATGTCGTAGCCGATATACAACGAGAAGATGCCGGCGGCAGCGTAGTCGATGAGGGTCATGTTTGCGAGCGCCGGAACAAACAGCGAGATCAGCCGGACAACGACGAGGCCGATAAGCGCTACAAAGAGTGCACCTCCTATCTTCGCGAAGAATCCCGGATAACGCAGGCCAGCAAGCCCCATCACGAGGGTTACGGCTGCAGTGTAGAGCATTGCCCGCTCCACGATCTCCGGCGAGTACGAGTTGAGCACGGGCCCAAGCAACATCCCGAACGGTATCGCGACCATAAGGTACCCCAAAAATGAGATCCCGGGATTCGTTGAGGCGGAAGCGAGAAGGATGCCAACAAGAGGGATTCCAAGACCGACAAGGAGAATCATCCAGAGTGATGGATCCCAGCTCACAAATTCCGCGGCCACCACAGACGAGAGCCAGAGGCCGAATGCGACGATCCCGCCCAGCGCAGCGTAGAATCCACGCTGAGACATCGTCGATTCACCTGTCCGTTCAAAGACATTCTCACCGATTTTCATTCACCAACTCCTTTGGGACAAAGGGCAGGATTGCCGATTAGACTATAACATAGCAATTACTTACTCGTCAACTTTTTGACCTACGTGCCTACACACTCTTTTATATCGCTTCCATTAATTCCGTGAACGATGCCCGAGCAGTTTACTGATCATGCGCAAGAGAAAAACCCCGCGATATGCGGGGTTTTCGTGCATTTCTGCACAAAGTACCATCATTTGTTCCCAAAGAGCTCGGCGAGATGCGGTTCCTTACCGCTCAAGAAGAAGCGCGTGTCCTCGCCCTTGCCGGTCGTCCGCATCGCAGTCTCGAGACCGCGATAGAAGCGGAAGAACTCCGGATCCTTCCCGTATGCAGCAGTGTAGATCGCTGTTGCTCCGGCATCGCCTTCGCCGCGGATCGTCTCACCTTTCGCACGGGCTGTTGACGTGATCACCGCATATTCGCGATCAGTCGTCGCAATGAGAACGGATTTTTCCGCCTCGCCTTCTGCGCGATATTGAGCAGCGATCCGTGCGCGCTCTGCTTCCATCCGACCGAAGACCGATGCCTTGTTCTCCTCCGGAAGATCGGTGCGACTGGAAACGAGCACCGCCAGACCGATCCCGAACTCAGCGAGCTCTTTCTCGGCGCCTTTGGCAACCTGCTCCATGAATTGGTCGCGTTTCTCACCGACCGCATGCTGAAGCGTGACATTTCCGAGCACATCGCGAAGCTGCGAATAGAGCGTGTTATCCGCACGCCCGATCGCCCCGGAAACATTCCCCACCTTGCGGAGGAAGAGCACGCCATCCTTCACGTAGAGGAGCGCGGTCAGGTCGACGACGAGATACTTCTTGTCCGTCGCCTGAAGCGCCTTCGGCTCTGCATCGTAAATGAAGAGCCGTTTTTCGAGCTCGTTCACGGTGTCGAAGAACGGACGCTTCATGTACAACCCCGCTTCGACATGATCCGCGATAGGATCGCCAAATCTCGTAATCACGACTCGCTCACCCTCGGAGATCGTATAGAACGTTGAGGAAAGCGCGAGAGCGGCGACGAGAAGAAGGACGATCTGCTTCCATGCGATGGAAACATAACTCTGGCCTTGGACTTCCTTCATTTCAGTGTCTTCCATGACAACTCCTCACTTCGGTTGTGCGGAACGTTGCGCTGCGGTGAGCGCACCGACATCGAGAAACTTGAGCGGTGCATGTCCGGCAGACATATCGATGATCTGCGTCTTGCCGGGAAGGACCGTGTTGAGCGCTTCGAGCTGCATGCGCTGCCGCGTGATCACCGGAGACTTCGCATATTCGGCATAGAGCAGATTGAATCGATCGGCTGCGCCCTTGGCGTCGTTGATGCGCTTGGCCTTATAGCCTTCCGCTTCTTCGATCACCTTCTTCGCTTCACCGTTTGCAGCAGCGATCCACTTGTTCTGATAGCCGCGGCCTTCTTCAATCATCTTCTGGCGATCTTCGTTCGCGTTGGTGACGTCTTGATATGCACCCTGCACTTGTTGCGGCGGATGCGCATCCTGGATCTGGTGCGCGATGACGCGGACGCCGAGGCCGACCGTTTCGACAAGTTCGCGGATCTTCGTTTCGGACGATTCTTGGACTTCCTGGCGGCCGGTGGTCAGCACGTCATCAACGTTCGTCGCGGCAACACCCCGACGGAGCGATGCTTGCGCAAACAGATTCAGCGCCTTGACCGGGTTATCGACCGAGAAGAGCCATTGCTTCGCGTTGATCGGATGGAATTGCACCACCGAGTCGACGTTCACAATGTTCAGATCTCCAGTGAGCATCTGCGCTTCGGAAAGCACGGTCTGCTCGCCCTCGCCCGTGACCCGAAAGCCGATCGGGATCTCGAGTGCCGTCTGTACATCAACTTTCGTCACCGTTTGGAACGGCACCGGAAGCTTGAGGTATGGACCGCCGGAAGGCTTCGTCTCTGTATACCGGCCGAAGGTTTGCACCACGGCCTGCTCGCTCTTTCCGACGGTGTAGATTGACGAAAAGATCGCAACGAGCAGATAGAGGAGAAGCAGAGCTCCAAGCGGCGTCGGGACCGGAAATGCCTTTGAGCCGGAGCGTGCGTAGCGATCATCCCCGGAGGAATTACGCCACGGAAGATCGATGCGGACAGGCTGCCGGACATACAGTGCGAAGAGATTCAACACCCAATGTTTGGACATGAAATACTCCTGAATGTGTCCCTTGCTTATTGGGAAGGAACGGACCAAATTACCAAAATGGATTATAACATGAATTTTAATATATTACAAGTGCCAAATTGACAATTCACACCTTCCTGGCATTGTAGGGCAAGAAAGAACGCCAAATTTGGAGATATCACAGAATGGCTATTGATCCGATGCAGGGAGACAAGCTCCCGATCGACGACTCAACCGAGCTCGCTCAGGCCACGCGAGAGGAGCGAATCGAGCGGCTCCGCGCACGGTTCGACGAGATCCGCATAAGCGAGTTCAACATGACCGGCGCCCAGTTCCGCATCTACTGCAAATTCATGCTCGCGCCGAACATGTCGTCGCCGACGACTCTCGCCCTCACCGAAAACGAGATCGCCATGCTCGAGAAGATGATCGCTGTCCGCGATTTCCTTGCGACGCACATCTGTTCCCTGCCTTCCACCCCGCGCTACTAGCCCCGCACCGACTCCGCGTCCCAGACCACGATCTGGGGCGTTTTCATTTTAAAAACAAACTTTCAGCAAATGATCATCGATACACATCGTGGGTTCCGATATCCATGCAGTAGGTTTCATTCTTCGCGATCTTGAGGACGATCCGATATCGGAATCCGACAGCAATCGCGTGGTACCCTTTCCACTTCCCCGAAAGTTTATGCAGGCGTAGGAGCGCATTCGAGGGCTCGGCGATGTAGAGCCGAAGCGATGCAATCGTCTCCTTTTGGATATCGCCGGAAAGTTTTTTGAGCGAGCGCAGAAACCGCGCAGTATAGAGAAGCTCCATAAAGGAATGGTGCGCAAGTCGCTACGGCATCTTTCGAAGCAGCTTCGCAAGATCGCCTTTATACACGCGACCCTCAGCAATATCGTCCTCGGCCTCGCGGAGCCGTGCAAGCGATTTCTCTTCGCGCAGACGCACAAGCGCCTCACGGACAAGATGCGCCTTGCTCTCCCCCCGCCCGGAAGCGACCTCCTCTTCAATGAATGCCTCGAGATCAGGAGGCAACGGCACAGTGATGGTAGACATATACTATATCATAGTACTACATCATAGTTTGTCAACGCGGCAATCTCCGCAGACGCGATGGAACTCATTCCCCTCTTGCTCCGGCATCGCGATAGACCACGGATCGATGGAGTATCGCGATCACATACACCATGCGCTCCTCAATACGAAAGACGATGCGGTAGTCTCCAACACGAAGCTTGCGATACCCACGAAGCGATTGCCGGAGTGGCTTTCCAAAATCCGCTGGAGCGATCATAAGCTTCTCCTCGATCGCTGCACGAATCGCGGCTTTCCAGGTACGCGAAAGTGCCGGGATATCCTCCCGTGCCACCTTCGGATGATAGGACACACTAAACCCTACCGCCATGCCGCTTCGTGCGAAACATACTTCGCGTGCTTTCCATCGCGCTCCGACGCGATCCGATCAAGCACTCGATCCTCCTCGATCTCAAGCGCAGCACGCAGAAGTTCCGATGCTTTCGTTGCCTGCGGAACCTGGTCTCGCTTTGCGAGTGCGGCAAGCGCCCGCTCCACCTCATCGCTCACACTCACGTTGATCCGCGTTTTTGCTGTTGCCATATGGACCCATCCTACCACATGTATCAAAAGTGTGCCACCTTAGATCTGGAAACGGTGCCTGCCCCCTTTCGTCACCCCCCACTGCTCCTCCAGAAATCTTTTCTACGGCAAAGAAATTGAGTGGTCATCCGAGTAAGGAGAAATTTTCACGTTCGTTGTACTTACAGGGACGATAGACATGTTATCCCTCTCCGTCACAAGCTCGTATAGATTTGCTTGTCCCCCCAACACGACGACGATTTGTCTTTCTCTGGGGATCTCACTCCATACGCCCGGCAAAGGAATATACCACCTCAGCGGGGTTGTATTCGCTATGCCGCACAGACCAGCAGGATCGCCACCAAACAAGATTCTTCCAAGCGTAGTCCGTTCATTGAAACTTGTCACCGTAACGACCAGCGTGTTTTCACCGAGCGTATCCTCGTGTATCAATTTGAGGGTTTTACATTGTCCTCCGTAGGATAGGAGCACCAGACTTGGGGCTCGCACATTGCTGCCGGAGGTACTCATAATCCCCACATGGAGTTCATTCAGCGGGCGCCCATCCACTTCGTACCCGAAGAATGCGCCCAGAGCGAGAAGGATGCATGCGATCGCACCAAGAGAAAGAAGAACAGAGAGAACGATTTTTTGAGCGCGAGTCATACATTTAGGATACAAGCTATTTATTTTTGACACCACAATGCGACGGCGAAAGCCTGCTCTCCCTATCCCCTGGTCGTTTTTAATCGCCATTCGATCCGGTGATAACTGGGCCAAGATGCGGGAGCACCGCTGCTTTGTATCGATCAAACTTCTCGCGGTCGCGCGCAGTCGCCTTCCCTTTCTTGCGGACCTCTATCTCAAAAATCTTTCCCTTTCCCTCCACGGTATCGAGATGAAACACCGTGTCGCCTTTCTTCCAGAGCTCGCGAGATTTGATGACAACCGACTTCACGCCAAGCGCAAGAGAAAGAAGCGGAAGCAATTTCTTATCCGTCACAGGATAGACCAAGAGAACCGAGTCGGTCGATCGTGCTGTCGCGCTGAAATCCGGTCGAACATAGTAGATCAATTCTGAGCGATCTTTCATGACCCGAAGCTTCATCCGTGCAGGAGCACCGGCACCCTTCGCCTTCGCTCCTAACCCGTTCTCGGGAAGATGGAAAAACGTATCGTGCTGCCGAAACACCCCCACCCGCTCTGCCCCAAGCCCTCGAAGCACCCGGCGTATCGCCGCAAAATCGGGACACTGATGCTTGAGTTCAAGATTGATGCACATGTTAGGAAAATTAGACAATATGAATCACGAGAAAACGGTGCCTGTTCCCTTATCTCCCCGCAACTCCACTCCCACCTACTTCTTGAATTATTTTATTAATACCTCGAATGGGCGCATACCAAACTCCATATATGTCTTTATAAAATCTGCCATCTAGAAAAACTCGAGTGCGATTTCCATGCAAAACAAATCCCGATGAACCGACCACATTTAGATCATCAAAAATCTCAATTTGGTGCCCATTAATGACACCCGAAATAATATGTAGTTTCATCTGATCTTCCTCGCGTCCCTTACGGAGAGAAAAATTAGAGCGAAAATTCAGCTTGTATTTCTCGCACAATTTTTTTAGTTGAACACTTCGAATACACTCTGGCAAAGCTGCGATAACGAGTACGCCGACTACTGTTGGTATATAAAAATAAAAGAAATCTGATTTTGTAACTCCATTAATTGATGGGATTACAGAAAGTAAAACTAAACAAAGAAAAGCTATCAAGAAATACAAATTTTGCATAAGTTAACATTACACTAAAATCTTTGCCGATTGAATCCGTCGTTTGAGTTTTATTTCTGATACGTTACTTCATAGTTCTTAAGACAATTCTCGGGAAGACAAAAGAACGTATCGTGCTGCCGAAACGTCCCCATTCGCTCCGCCCCAAGCCCCAAAAGTGCACGCCGTATCGGCGCAAAGTCGGGGCACTGATGCTTGAGTTCAAGATTGATACGCATGTTAGGAAAATTAGACAATATGAATCACGAGAAAGCGGCGCCTGTCCCCCTTCGTCCTAATCAAAATTCTGCTTTCCTTCTTGTAGCACAACCCCGGCAAGAGTGGTCAATATTACGTATGACGCGTAGAAGCCCATCAGCATGAAGGGCGTAAGCGGCAAAGCAAGTAGATCACTCGATAACAGCCTTTCTTTGTCCGTGTTTGAGATCACCAAATCAACTGAATAGAAATATGCGAGTGCTCCAAGTGCATAAAATAAGCATGAGCGAAAACGCCCGACAAGAGTATCGAGCATTGTCTTGCCGGGGTGCTCAGGGTCATCTGATTTATACAGGCGTGCCACGAATCGAGAAGTCGCAAGTATAGACAGTCCAGTTATGCAAAAACCGAACAATATCGAATAAAATACAATCAAATTTGCAATAAATTGCCGATCGACAAAAAACAGAGGTGGATCGAAGAGGTTAACAGAGATGGCAACAAGCGTCACCGCGAAATAGGCCAACAAAGACTTCATGCGCCAATTATTTTACCTGATTAATAAGGGCCAAGAACACTTGATCTGCCTCAATATCGCCTGTATCGTCATCACGAGGAACACTTATTTGAACCCTACTTGTCACCTGCTCTGTATTAAATACAGCTTCAAAACCATCCGATGTCCTGCCGATAATTGTAACATGAAAATTTCTCGTCATCCTTCTAGTTAGACTAAAAATCTTATCCCTGAGGGAATCACTTATTTGCGTTTTTTTGTATGAAAATTTTAGAGTTGCACGGGATGCCCCATAGCCATAAGCATCTGCTTTCAGCATTTCTTCGAGCGTCAGTGCATTGGGTTGTATGTTTGGATCAGGAACTGCGCAAAGTGAAATTTCTTCAATTTCTCTAAGTTTTTCCCGGAATTGTTCCTCATCGATTAGCATTTTAGCAGTAATTCTTACATTCGCCTTCTTGCTTATGAACGACGGGAATTCCTTTCTGATTGCTAGATTAGAAAAGAAAACAAGCTTTCGTTGACAATCGATTAGGACGAACGAATGTCTATCTAACTCCACCTCATCTCTACTTCTTGGATTTTTCTTATGAGACAGATCTTTTAAATCGACAACCTCCTTTGAGTACGGGTACTTTTCTCCATCATTAAAGTGGATAGCAACGAATCTATTATCTTGTATCAAAGTTGAAATAATACGTACTCCTATCGGTTCCGGATTCCCATCGAGACCCGGAAGCTCATGTTTTTCCTCAAGCCTCGAAGGAAGTGCGGAAAATGTTGCGGTAGAAAAATCATCTCCGTTTCCAACAATAAGCTGATTTACCGAAAAGGTTACGGACTGCTTCCCCATACAGGACCAATTTACTCCATAAAAATCGTATGTCCAGAAAGCAAATGTAGAGAAGAGGACACCTAGGTAGCCAAGAGCTATGGACAAAGCACGAGACTCTGCATTCTAAAAATCACTCCAGTTCGTACTTTTTTATTTTTGAAACCGCAAAACATCCGAATTTATCCGTCTTTCGATGCAATGTGCACCTCCTGAAACACCGTACCGCGCCAGCAGCACAGAATTTTGGGTGAGCCGCGCGGCGCATGCATCAGTCAGCATCCTGCCAGCCGGTTGCGACACTCATCTAACGCTCAATTTGCGATGCAGGGCGAGGCGCCAAGGAGCGATGCTCGGAAGTTGTACGGATAGTACTACGACCGAGCTCGCGACGATGGCAACGAAGCCCTGCACGCAAAGTGTGCGTTAGATCTCGCAGACGCCGGAGACACAGGCCAGTTCTTTCGCCCCCTGCGTCTCATCCATCTTCTCGTAGCTCACAATCTTCGAGAAATCGATCGAGTCCCAGCGCTTCATCAGATCCTGGAAACGCTTCTCATCGATCTCCTCATACGGCGCGAGCTGATAGACATGCTCCGAGCGCGGAAGGAACGACAGACCACCGATCTCGTCCCAGTTGTCGTAGAGCCACGACGCGACCGCAAGCCATTCGTTCTCCCCCACCGACACGGTGACCGACGGATTGTGCTCGGTGTAGTTCTCCTTGATGAGCTTCCAGTGGACGAGCTGCTCGAGCGCGGTGACATCATTGCGGAAGACCGAGTGCTTCGGCGCGGCGACCGGGAAATCGATCACGTAGGTCACGGCATTGTCCATCGACTGCCCCACCTCCGGCTGATACGGCACGCCCTGATCGCGAAGCATCTTGAAGAGCGCGTCCGTCGCAGAGATGCGGATGCGGCGGATGTAGAAGGGTGCATG
>DATIBL010000082.1:0-11095 GCA_035457505.1 Minisyncoccota bacterium
CGATGTATCCTCTAGAAATTTTGAGTGATAGAATTGCGAAGCGGAGAGCTCGAATTGATGACTTGCATATACCAATTATTTGTGCTATAGTGTTTCATATGAATCCTGACAGAACAGATCTCACAGCGCGCGCGTTTGCGCTTATTGATGGGTCGAAGTTATCTGATGCGGATAAGGAACTTCTTCGGGGGAGACTACCGTATGCGCCAACGATGGTGGTCCAGCTTTTTGTCGAAGTTTGCGAGGAGGATCCGTTCAGTGTTGATGCGCTTGTGATGAATTTGAAGAAGAAGCTTGATGCGCAAGGGAATCTCCAGAAGCTTCATGAGATTGCAAAGCAGGACAAGCGAGAACTTGAAGCAGCACTCGCCAACTAAGATCAATGTCTATGGAAGGAAAAAATACATTTGAAGAGAGCAATGGTGCGGAGAATGAGACGGGTTCGATCGAGACCGGAGTTTCGCTGCCCGAATACGAGAGTCTTTTTGACGGAGCGGCTGTGGGCGGGGAAGATGCAGCCACGGAGGGTGAAAGCTATGATCCTGAGCGTGACGCAGTGCTCCCCGAGACAGAGCAGGAGGACCTTATCGTTGCTGAACTATCTCGTGAAAGGGATGTTGATGCGCTCGAATTTGAAGTTCCAGCTGGTGTTTCGCAAGAAGATGCCTTAGCACTTACTGAGATTGGGCAAAATATTGAACTTCGGCATGAAGTGCTAAATGGTGGAGACAATTCTCCTGCGGCGGTTCGGATCGCAAAGCGCCAGACGCTCGAAGACGCGCTGGCTGTTCCGGAGTCTGCGTGGCTCGATACGCTCAAGAGCAAGTGGGGACGTTTTAAGAAACGTGCGCATGCGGTCACTCTTGCTGGTGTCGCTGCTATGGGTGTTGGAATGGAGACTGCACAGGCTCGCGGGCTTGGCGATATTCTTCCTCCCCAGGAGCGAGCACAGGCAGAAGCGCAGGTCCGCCAGGAGATGGGCCGTCATGCGGCAGAGATGAACGTAGGGATTCCGTCACGTCAGCGACAAGCTGAGCGATACGACCAATTTCAGCGAAGCTACAACGAGCAGATCAATCAAGCGAACCTCAACTATCAGACTGCCGTTAATAAATTGAACATCTGGTTGAATAATGAGATCAACAGGCTCAATGCGTCCGGGCGGCAGTTGGAGATTCCTGATGCACAGGCAGAGTATCATCAGCACCAGCAAAAGATACAACGTGCTTATGAGGCCGATGTTCGGCGTATCCAGGCGCGCGCACAGTACTCGCAGGAAGAGGTTGTGCATGGCAATCGTGTAGATCAGATCATTTCTGGAGCAGCGGGAAGTGCGATCTATCGGATCTTCTCCCAATGATCATTGCTCCTCGGGTGAATTGTGCTACACTCTGAACGGCGCTCACTCGGGCGCCATTCGTTTCACGAGAAACATGTTTCACAGGATCCGCGAAACACAGACGGGACGTGGTGTAACGGCTAACATGCCTGCTTTGGGAGCAGGTGACTCCGGGTTCGAATCCCGGCGTCCCGAATGAAATACAAAGACCTCGCCTTGGCGAGGTCTTTGGTAAGGCGGGCGAGCAAGACGCCTGCGCGTCTTGCGTCCGGGGTGCGAAGCCCGCAGCGATGCCGAGCCAGCAGGCAAGGCCGCGAGGGGCGGCCTGCGACCGAGGCGAGCGACGGCGAGCCGAAAGTCGTAGGCGAATCCCGGCGTCCCGAATGAAATACAAAGACCTCGCCTTGGCGAGGTCTTTGGGTATGCGACTGAATCAAGATGTGAAACCTCCCGTGAAACGGATTTAGCGTTTCACAAACTCAATGGACTCAAGGATCTCACACATGAGCGCTTCGTTGCTCGCCTTGAACGACTCGATCTCCGTGCGACAAGCTTGATTTTCATGGCAATCACCAGCTCCATACATGAACTCGAAAAGGACAGTATCTGCTTCCTGTTCGAACGTGAAACGTCTGATGTGAACTGCTGTTCGCTCAGGGCCACCCTGCTCATATCGAAGTTCCATGAAACGCTGCGTTCGGCATCCAAGCTCCTGTTTTACGGGCGTGAGCTCCGTCGTCATGTCTGCGTAATCAATAATTGGAGTCAGGGTAAATCCCATCGTTGGAGTGCGACTCGCAGTAAGGGTAAGTGGGAATGAGCTCCCTGGTTCCACGAGCAGTCGGAATCGATCCTCTGGCTCAAGGTCGAGTCGAGCGGTGCGGACAGTGTTTCCCTCTGATCGGAACTCCGATGTGGAGGTGTAGAATTTTGGGACAAGGACAGTGAAACCAATCTCAGCAGTCTCAGACCTAACCCCGGCGCTTGTCGGCGCGCTCGCGGCGAACTTCGTAAACTCTTCAGGCGAGATATCGATCTCGGCTGTTGTTTCGAACTCCACGCGCGCCGGCGCACTTTCTCTCCCCATGGCGTCGCCCAGTGGAAGTTCGCGGTATCGATAAAATATTCCGCGAACCGCCTCGATGGGGATATTGGGGCCATCGACAAAGTTGTTTTCGCAATCCTTGAGCATGGGGTCGCTGTGTGTGTATACCCCGAAGGTTGTCGTTCCAACAGGAATCCATGTTCGTCCGTCAACCGATCGCTCTATTATATATGTCTGGTCGCATACGCGGTCCGGAAGAAGCAGGGCGACCTCGCTTTGGTTTGCGATAATCGCGCTCGGGGCGGCAAGAAGATTTGGCGGTACCGAGCTCCGATCTTCAACTGGCGCTGGCTTTTCTCGAAGTGCGATGATCTGAAAAAGCAGGACAATGACTGATATCGCAAAAAGTCCGATCGCAAAATATTTCACAAAGCGGCAAAAGGTGCAGGGAGCTTGGTTCATTACTCTATTATATAGGCTCGCCGCGCATTGAGCAGGGGGCGCATTGGAGTTCATCCTTCGGGCATGTAGAATGTGAACATATGGATGAGAAGGCGCAAACACTCGAGCAGCGGATCGCGAGCACGACAGGCATCGGAGAAGAGGGAGTTGAGCGGATGGTCGTCTTTGATCTCGATGGGGAAGAGTACGGGGTTCCGATCGGAGCGGTAGACGAGGTGCTGCATGTTCCCCCTATCACCTCTGTTCCGAATGCGCCGGAATGCGTACTTGGGATCTTTCATCTGCATGGCAAGGTCGTGGTTGCGATCGACCTCGAGCGGCGATTTCAGTTGACGCGCAAGCAGCCATTTGTTCCGCAATACATTGTGATCTCCCATTCTGGCGATACCGCGTTCGGGGTGCTTGTCGATAAGATCAAGAATGTGGTGCGAGTAGAGCGGGAAGATATTCAGCCTCCGCCGGCAGTCTACGCTGGTGGACCCCAGTCCGGATACCTCATCGGCGTTGCGATGGTGCGTGAGGAGCGAGCGGTTCCTGTCCGACCGGGGGAGCCCTCGATTATGATCGAGCCGGGGCAGCGAAAGAGCATCGATGGTCCGCATGCCGAGGTCGCAAAGATGCCCCACGGACCTGCACAAACCGAGGAGGTTATTCGGCCAGTCCTCCTGCTCGACCTTAAAAAGCTGTTCGACCTTTCCGATATCCCCGGTTTTCAGGGGGAGGGGTAGTTGCTTCACAGCCCCCGAGGGCTTTATGCTACAATAGTCACTATGAATACTGAGAAGAAGATCCTGATCGTCGATGACTCTGCGTTCATGCGCAAGGTTCTTCGCGATATCTTCGAAAGTGCTGGATTCACAAATTTCTCCGAGGCTGCAAATGGCCACGAGGCGGTCGAGAAGTTTCGCGCGGAACGGCCGGACTGCATTTTCCTCGACATCATCATGCCCGAATACAATGGAATGGATGTGCTCCGCGAGATCGGGCGCGAGGCGCGGATCGTTGTCGTGAGTGCAGTCGGACAGAAGGAGATGATCGACGAAGCAAGAAGTCTCGGTGCGCTCGACTATGTCGTGAAGCCGTTCGAGCGAGATCAGGTGCTCGAGAAGGTGCGCAAATACCTCGCGTAACTTTCCGCAGATCTCCGCGGAAAGTGCTCATGTATGGATCATGAAATGAAGATCCGGGTTCTCATTGCGGACGACTCTTATTTTGTCCGCCGCTATCTCCATGAGCTCTTGAGCCAGGATGCAGATATCGCCGTGGTCGGCGAAGCGAAGGACGGCGTCGAAGTGGTTGCGATGGCTGCCGAGCTTCATCCGGATGTTATCACGATGGACTATCGGATGCCGCGCAAGAACGGCCTCGATGCGACTGCCGAGATCATGCTTGGATCGCGCCCGCTTCCCGCGGTCATTATTTTATCCGCGTTCGCGGGAACTGACGGTCGAGAGACACTGGAGCGCCTCCGCTCTGCTGGTGCGCTCGTGATCGAAAAGCCGTCTGGTGAAGTTTCCCTCGATATTGATCGGATCGCGGACGAGATCGTGACAACGGTGAAGAAGGTCGGCGATGTGCAGCGGCGGATCCGTATGTACGCGAGAGCTCTGGTTGCGCGCGCCGGACGGGCGACTCCGATCCGAAAGCACAGCGCCCCGCTCGCGGTTGTCGTGATCGGTGCATCGACCGGTGGGCCGCCCTTGGTGGAGCATTTACTCGCCACGCTTGGGGAAGAGGAAAGTGCGGCGTTCGTGATCGTGCAGCACATGTCCAAATACTTTACGGAACTTTTTTCGGAGCGCCTCGATCGGCTGGCGCCGATGCCGGTGCACGAGGCTAAGGAGGGAGAGGAGCTTCTCCCTGGAACGATCACTGTTGTTCCTGGAAATTCGGCGGTCACGTTTGATCGCGGAGCAGAGGGCGGTCCGCATATTCGGCTTCATGTGGTGGAGCTTCCAGAGCGCCGCGATGAGCATGCGATCGATTTGACAATGCGATCTGCCGCTGATCTTTTTGGTCCGGCAACGATCGGCATGGTCCTCTCCGGTATGGGGAGCGATGGAACGGATGGACTCGCTGCGATCAAAGAAGCTAAAGGGTCGACGTTTGCGCAGGATCCGCTTTCTGCGACGGTCTCCTCCATGCCTGAGTCAGCAATCTCTGCGGGTATTGTCGATCGGATCCTCGGTATCGAAGAAATGCCTTCGACGCTCGGTCTTGCGATCCGTCGTGCGGTAAAGGGTGAGGGCATCGAGGAAGTGATGTGATAAAATGAGCGCATGCCGCTCGATACGAGCAAGTTTCGCGAACTCTTCTGCTCTGAAGCGGAGGAGAATCTCTCTGTTCTCTCGTCGACGCTTCTTGCGCTCGAACGCGATCCTTCTGGTAAGGATGCGTACGATACACTGATGCGCAATGCGCATACGATCAAGGGCGGTGCAGCAACGATGGGGTATGTGAAGATGGCATACCTTGCGCACGTGCTTGAGGATGTCTTCGACTATGCGCGCAACGGAATGATCGCACCGGACAGCGCGCTCATCTCTGCGCTCCTCGCTGGAGTTGATGCCCTTGGCCGCGCGCTTGCGAATGTGTGCGCGGGAAATGAAGAGATCGACCTCGCGGATGTTGCAGAAGATTTGAAAAAGAAGAGCGGAGTTCCGACGAGCGGAGTGGGCTCGTCTCCGCGCTCGCAAGATGGAAAGCCTGTCGCAGCGACCATGCAAACGGAAACACTGGTGGCACAAGTGGCAGCGCCAGTTGAAACGGCCGCCGCTCCACTTCTTGATCATCCGGAACATGAGAAGCGCATGATTGACGCGGAGCAGGCGTTCGCGCTCGCGACGCGCACCGAGCTCGCACATGTCCGCGTCCCGATCGAGCGCCTCGACCATCTCCTCGGACTGCTCGAAGAACTTTTGATCGTAAAGATGAAGCTTGAATCGCTCGTTGATCCGATTGTCGCCGCCATTGCGCATGAGGTGCGCCCGGAAGTTCGCAAGCAGCTTGAGCTTGTTGCGTCGCTCGGCCCGCTCGTACAGGACCTCTCTCGCCTCGTCAACGAAACGGAGTACAGCATCATGCGCGCGCGCCTCGTCTCGCTCGAGCATATCTTCGGACGGTTTCCCCGCATGGTTCGAGATCTGGCGGTGGCAGAGGGGAAGCAGATCGACTTCGTTGCGAGCGGAGCAGATGTTGAGCTCGACCGTGTAATCGTTGAGAAGCTCGGCGGCGCGCTCGCGCATCTGGTCCGCAACGCGGTCGATCATGGAATCGCGAAACAAGGACGGATCCGCATGTATGCGCAGCGCATCAAAGATCGCGTTCGTATCGTCGTCGAGGATAACGGCGCTGGCATCGATTATGATGCAGTGCGGACACTTGCGATCGAGCGTGGGCTGCTTTCCTCAGACGCTGCGAAGGGTGCAACGAACGAGACGCTCGCGACGCTTATCTTTTCTCCGCATTTTTCGACCAATCAGCAAGTGACAGAAGTATCCGGTCGCGGTGTCGGACTTTCGTCGGTCAAAGCGTTCGCGCGCGATATCGGCGGCCGAGTGATTGCAGAGTCGCCGATCGACGGTGGTGGGACGCGCTTCACGCTCGAGCTTCCAATGTCGGTTGCGGTGGTTCATGTCCTTCTTGTGACGACGCAGGGGCTGACGTTCGCGTTTCCTTTTGCCGACGTCGAGCGTTCTGTTCGGATCCGTCCGTCCGATATCTTTGCAGCCGCAGGCCGCGAAGTGATGGTTGTCGATGGACTCACGATCCCGGTCTTCCATCTTGCCGATGTTCTGAACGTGCGCATGACATCGCACGATGAGACGGCGGATATCCATGATGTCGTGATCGTGCGAACAGACGAAGGCCCAGTTGGATTTGTGATCGACGCCTGCGTCGGAGAGGAGGAGCTTTTAGTGAAGGCTATTCCTTCTGTGCTGCGACAGGTGAAGGGATTCTCGGGCTCTGCGCTGCTCGGCGATGGACGGACTATTCTCCTTCTTGAGTCGAACGGTTTGCTCGCACTGGCGCGGATTTCTATAATGAACGCATTGAAACCATGAGTGACCAATCGCCCGCGCATACCCCATCGCTTGATTCTGTCGACGCGGACCAGCTCCGCGAACTTTTGAATATCGGCGTGAGTCATGCGTCGACAAAGCTTTCACAATTCACGAATCACCGCATCACGATTAGCGTCCCGACGGTCGGACTTCAGAGTGTTGTGCATCCTCATGACTATCTTCCAAATCCGGAGGAGGTGTCGGGGGCGATCCTGCTTCGGTTCAATGGAGCGCTCGAGGGATTCATGCTGCTGATATTTACGGAGATTGCAGTTCGGCATCTTCTTGAATCGCTTGGAGGCACTCCGGTCGGAGACATTCGTACACTCGATGACTATCAGCGCTCAGCGTTACAAGAGGTTGGGAATATTGTCGCCGGAGGCATGCTTGGCGGGATTGGGCCTCTGCTTTCAGGGAAGGCGGTGCAGTCGGTTCCCGATGTGGTGATCGATTCCGGCGCATCTCTCATAAACTCAATTGTCGCCGGACTTGTGCATGCGCACGGACACTATGTCGCGATCGACGTGTCGATCTGCGTTGATGCACGTGAGGATGTTGTTGCGTGTGAAGGTGGCGATCCTGCGCTCGGGCGACTCTTTCTTTTTCTTGGGCCCGATGCTGCAGATGCTGCGCTCGGATTCACGCGCGCATATCTTGATCATGCAAAATCTCCTCGTGTATGACCCGGATCGTCGAGGTACGCATCGCAGAACTTTTTGTTGGGAACGAAGAGCACACGATCGTAACGAACGGCGTTGGGTCGTGTATCGTCGTACTTCTCTATGATCCGATCATGAAGATCGGTGGCCTTGCTCATGCGATCTTGCCGCGCAAGACAGAGGCGCGGTATCCGACGATCGAGTTTGCGGCACACTCGATGGATGCGGGGAAGCGATTTGTGAAATTCGCAGACGAAGCCGTGGGTCTTCTTGTGGACGATATTGAATCGCTCGGCGGCAAGCGCGCGCGCATGATCGCAAAGTTGGTCGGCGGCGCGCGCATGTTTTCGCTGCTTGAAGCGGATAAGTATGGCATCGGGTATCACAATACTGAAGCGGCAAGAGCAGAGCTCGCGCGATTCGGGATCCCGATCGAAACCGAAGTGACCGGAGGGACGGTCGGACGCAACGTGCGATTTGATCTCGCAACGGGAATCGCGGAAGTCATCACAAAGGTCTGACCTCGGGGTGTCCATATTCCGGGATTGAGATTTTTTTCTGTGCGGGTACACTAGCCCTATGAAGAGATTTTCCGGCACCGCGATCGCGAGTATTTGTTTTGTGATCGCACTTGCCTTATCCCATGGCTTGAATATCGGAATGTTTTTTGAAGACGTGAATCCCGTTGTGCTGGATGAGATTCGAACGCCGCTCTCGGCTCACGGGTCGGACGCTTCCGGCGTAGCGCTCCGTGAAGTGATTGAAGCTCCGCGTGCGGTCTCGAACAAAGTGCCCGATCATCGCCGCCGCCTCCGTGCATTCTTCGGACGGTCAGACGGAGACTGGGATGTGCATGTGTTCGTCGAGCAGGCCGCTCCTGCAAAGACCTTCCGTGTTGATCTTCCGTTTCGCGTTGCCCGGATCCCCGAGGAACTCCGGTTCGAAGATGAGCATGTCCTCCGGATTCCGATCGAAGATGCGTATGGGATCCCCGTATCCATCACGCTTGATCTCGATACGCTCGTGATCGCACCCGCGGAGCTCGGAACCCATCGTGACCACGCGTCTCATGAAACGCCGTGAAACACGTTCTGCGCGAGGAGCGCGGACCGAGCGCGCGAAAAACATCTTCCGGCGGCTTCGTCGGCTCTTCCCTGATGCAGGAATGATGCTTCGGTATGGGTCGCCGTTCGAGCTCCTTGTGGCTGTCATGCTCTCTGCGCAGTGCACCGACAAGAAGGTGAACGAGGTGACTCCAAAACTCTTTGAGCGATGTCGCTCTCTTGATGATTACCTTGCGATCGATCGTGCCCAACTTGAGCGGCTGGTCTTTTCGACCGGCTTTTATCGGACGAAGGCCAAGCGGATTCAAGAGGCGGCGTTCGTCGTGAAACACCGGTTTCACGGAACCTTGCCCCGGACCATGCCGGAGATGCTCGAGATTCCCGGCGTGGCACGGAAGACCGCGAATGTTGTTTTGGGAAACGCATATGGCATTGCCGAAGGGATTGCCGTCGACACCCATGTGAAACGCCTCGCACGGTTATTTGGATTGTCGGATGAGACCGATCCGGTCAAGATCGAACGCGATCTTATGGAGGTCATTCCTCGCCGGGAGTGGTTTCACGCAACTTATCTGTTGATCGAATTTGGTCGGCGCTACTGTCCTGCTCGGCAGCACGATCACGCTGCGCACCCCCTTGGCGACCTCCTGTGAAACGCCCCGGTTTCACGCAGAAACATTGATTCTCGGGAGTATGCCCTGCTGGCTATTCTTTGGTATACTGACCTCATGAAAGTCCTAGTGATCGACGACGAAAAGTTCATCCGGAATGTTTTTGCCTCCGAACTCGCACAGGAGAATATCGATGTTGCGCTTGCCGGAGATGGCGAGGAAGGGCTCGCAAAAGCAAAAGAGTGGCACCCTGATGTCATCGTGCTCGATATGATCCTCCCGAAGCGAGACGGGTTCGAATTGCTCGAGCTCTTCCGGAAGATGCCGGAGCTCAAGGGCGTCGCGGTCTATGCCTTCTCTGAACTTGCCCAGGAGCACGACAAGAGTGAGGCGATGGAGCTCGGTGCGATCGAATATTTTTCTAAGGATCAGCATACGGTCCGGCAGGTTGTTGATGCGATCCGCGCGCGTTCTGCGGGAAAGTAGTCCGCTATGGACCAGTCGAGTTCAGAGCTGAAGATCCTCCTGCTCGGCATGAACATGCTGACTGCTGAGGAGTTCGACCAGGCGGAGAAAGATGCGAAGGAGAAAAGCATCCCGCTCATGGAGTATCTCCCGCAAACGGGACTCCTCTCCGATAATCATCTCGGACAGCTGCTCGCAAATTTTTATCGCACGAATTTTATCGATCTCGCGAAAGAGCGAATCCCAAAAGATATTCTTGAGCTGCTTCCGGAGGCGGTCGCGCGCGGGCAGGGTGCCGTGATCTTCCGCCAGGATGCATCGATCCATCTTGCGACGACGAATCCCGGAAACTACGAGTTCATCAAAATGATCGAGCGGCGTTTTGGAAAGCCGACCCTCGTCTACTATGCGACCCCGCTTTCGCTGCGCACGCAGCTTCGCCACTATGAGAAAAGTTTCGGCGAACGGATCGAGAAGATCTTGAAGCATATGGAATCGGGAGCGCGCGACGAAGACATCGTCGAGTTCGTGAGTGTGCTTCTTTCATATGCGCATGCGAGTCGCGCTTCAGATATCCACCTTGAGCCGCTCCTCGAACATGTCTCGGTACGGTTTCGTATTGACGGCGTACTGCACGAGGTCGCTCGCTATCCGAGCTCGCTTCATGAGAAGGTTGTCTTCCGCATCAAGATCATGTCGCGTCTGCGTACGGACGAACATGCGGCGCCGCAGGATGGACGCCTGAGTCATGTCGAAGAGAAGAGCGAGAACAATCCGAAGCCCGAATCGTATGACATTCGCGTCTCGATCCTCCCCGTGCAGCATGGAGAGAATGTCGTCATGCGTCTTCTCGCTGAGCACTCGCAGCGCCTCTCGCTTCGCGATCTCGGTCTCTCTGAGCCCGATCTCGAAAAAATGGAGCGCGCATCGCGAAAGCCCTACGGCATGATCTTGTCGGTCGGTCCGACCGGAGCAGGAAAGACGACGACGCTCTATGCGATCCTCTCGGTTCTGAACGATCCCGAGGTGAACATCATGACGATCGAGGACCCGGTCGAGTATGCAATGGAGCACGTGCAGCAGACGCAGGTGAATGAAAAGAAGAACCTCAATTTTGCGACAGGACTCCGATCGATCGTCCGCCAAGACCCCGACATCATTATGGTCGGCGAAATCCGAGACGAAGAGACCGCATCGATCGCGGTGAATGCGGCGATGACCGGACATTTGTTGCTCTCGACCCTGCATGCGAACGATGCGGCAACCACATTTCCGCGCCTCTCCGATATGAACGTCGAGCCGTTTCTTGTCGCCTCATCAGTGAACGTCGTCGTTGCGCAGCGTCTTACGCGTAAGGTCTGCGAAAAGTGTAAGACGAATTATTTT
>DATIBL010000083.1:0-4793 GCA_035457505.1 Minisyncoccota bacterium
TCACTGCGAAGGGCGTCGAATCCGAAGCCCCGCAGCGCGGCGATGTTGGATTCGGCACCTATCGTTCCCGCTACGCCAAGCCTTCGGCCGCAGGGTGGATCTCCACCTTTGTATGAATTACGCACCCTCGTCGTTATCGGCGGGGGTGTTTTTTTGTTGCTCCTGTTTTCCAAAACACGGTGTCCGAGCTTTACATCCCGGCCTGAACGCGTTACGCTCCGCGCAGACAAGCTCGCGAGATATCATGTCGGACACGCGTGCGATCGGTCATGAAGCGCTTGCGCGGGCGGAACGGTACGATGCGTTCCTCTTTGCGTGCGGGGGCGTCATGCTCGAGGTGCATCTTGCGTGGGAGCGCTTTCCCGGTCCCAGGAAGTATCGTGCCGCGATCAAAGCGGGTGAGGACGCGCTTTTCGCTGCGCTCCGTGCAGAAGAAGCGCGCGTCATTGCTGATGCGCTCGAGCTCTGTGCTCCCAGGGCGGAGGAACTTGGCCGATTGCCTTCGCTTCGCGAATGCCGTCGGGCGCTCCGAACAGCTGCCAGGCGCCGACGATATCGCGTCGGGCGCTTCCTGCTCTTTCTCATCTATGTGCGGACGCCGCTTGATGCGGTTCCGCGCGCTGTCGGGAAACCGGCTCCACAGCAGAGGAACTCCCATGCAAGAAAAATATCCGGCGAAGCATCTTGCTCGCCTCGACGACGGCCGCCTGGTTACGACACATACTGAGCGGGTGAATGAGAGTCCGTTCACAATCACGGTGACGCTCACATTCCGTTCGCATCAGAACGATCTCTACTCCGATCTTGCGGAAGATCGCCTGCAAAGGCTCATTCTCGAGGCAAACGACAACGCCTTCCGTCGATTGCTTCATCGCCATGGTGCCGCACTCGCGCGGCTTACCCCGGATGTGCTTGCGGAGCAGGTTCACGCCGAGCTGCTCCTTCTGATCCGTGTCGGGATCTGCTACCAGGAGCTTGAGGCAACGGCGCGCTTGCGAGCGCTCGACGCACCATGATGACAACGGCCCTTTCGAAGGGTCGTTTTTCTTTGCTATAATGTGCGCATCATGCGCCTCTCGAGGATCGAGGTGTTCGGTTTCAAATCTTTCGGCCGAAAGGTGACTTTGGAGTTCACGTCGCAGATCACGGCGATCGTCGGCCCGAACGGGTCCGGAAAATCCAACGTCGCTGAGTCGATCCGCTTTGTCTTGGGAGAGCAGTCGATGAAATCCATGCGCGGAAAGCGCGGCGAGGATCTCATCTTCAACGGATCGCAGACGGCCGGACGGGCGAATCGCGCATCGGTCACGATCGTTTTCGACAACACGAAGCGCGAGTTCGCCGTCGATTTTGACGAAGTGGCGATCACGCGCGAAGTGTACCGCGACGGAGCGAACCAGTATTTCATCAACGGCTCGCAAGTGCGACTCAAAGATATCTTCGAGCTGCTCGCCGCCGTCCATATTGGCGCTTCCGGGCACCACATGATCTCGCAGGGCGAGGCGGATCGCATTTTGTCTGCGAATCCCAAAGAGCGCCGTGAGATGCTTGAAGATGCGCTCGGACTGAAGGTCTATCTCTATAAGCGCACAGAGAGCGAGCGCCGGCTCGAAAAGACCGAGGAGAACATGCGCGAGGCCGAAACGCTGCGCCGTGAGATCGCTCCACATTTGCGATTTTTGAAGAAGCAGGTCGAGAAGGTCAACGAAGGCCGCGCCCTCCGTGATCGGCTGATCGGGCTCTATCGCGAATATCTCAAGCGCGAAGAGATCGTGCTCGAGCACCGCCGCTCGGAGCTTGCGGGCCGCAAAAGCGAGCCGGAAGCCAAGCTCTCCGAACTTGACCGCGAGATCGAAGCATCACGCGAGGTACTCTCCAAAGAAAGCGCCGCCGACGAGAAGAGTCATCGGTTGCTTGAGGTGGAAGCCAAGCTCCGCGGTGCACGCGCAAAGAAAGACGAACTCTCTCGCACGATCGGACGCGTGGAAGGCATGATCGAGTTCGAGCAGCGCCAGCTTGCCAAGAAGCGCGCGCAAGCCGAACGCAAAGAGGACATCCAGGTTCGCCTTGCGACATTCGAGGAGCTGGCAAGCGAGATCGAGGGCGACATCGCCGGCATGGAAGGGAACTGGGACGCGGGGGCGCTCCGGGATGCGCTGTATCGCCTGCGCGATCGCGTGCGCGGATTTATCGCACGGACCAAAGAGCAAGCTGGCCAGACTCCGGTTGGCCCGGAGGACGAAGAAGAGATCCGCGCGCTCGAAGGAGAGAAGCGCAATGCCGACGCCGCGCTAGAGGCGATGCGTGCCGACGTCGCGAAGATGGAAGAAGAATACGCGGCAGTGAAATCCGAGATCGATCAGGAGAAAGAACGTTCGCGCGATACCGAGCGGATGCTCTTCGAGATGGTCTCGCGCCGCGGAGAGGTGGCGTCCGAGCTCGGGCGCATTCGCAGCGAAGAGGAATCCCTTGCTCGCGATCTGCGCCGTCTCGACGAGGAGCTCACCGAAGCAGGCGTCCTGCTCGGGCGGGCAGTTCTCGATTATTCTTCGATCGCTCTCGCGCCGGAGGAAGTGATCGCCGAGCCGCGCGAAGAGCAGGAACGCCGCCGCCGCGAGATCGAGCGCGGAAAGATCCGCCTCGAGGATATCGGCGCTCAGGGCGGAGAAGACGTCGTCAAAGAATACGAAGAAACGCTCGAGCGCGATCTCCATCTCGAGCGGGAGATGGCTGATCTTGCTGGTACAGCAGAATCTTTGCGCGCGCTTATTGCCGAGCTCACCGAAAAGCTCGATATCGAGTTCAAGGACGGAGTGAAGAAGATCAATACGCAGTTCGAGGAATTTTTCCGCCTGATGTTCGGCGGAGGCGTGGCGGCGCTCGATATCGTGAAGATCGAGAAGCGCAAGCGCCGCGATACGGATATCGATCTCTCCGACGTGCCCGGCGATGCGGGAGATGATGAAGAGGGTGATGCCGAGGACGAAGAGGAAGGCGTGGATATCCGCGTCTCGCTTCCGCACAAGAAGATCCGCGGGCTCCAAATGCTCTCTGGAGGGGAACGCGCGCTGACTTCGATTGCGCTCCTCTTTGCGATCTCGCAGGTCAACCCGCCACCCTTTATGGTGCTCGACGAAACCGATGCAGCGCTCGATGAGGCCAACTCCCGCAAATATGGCGACATGATCGAGAACCTCGCAAAGCTCTCGCAGCTCCTGGTGATCACGCACAACCGCGAGACCATGTCCCGCGCTGGCGTGCTCTACGGGGTCACGATGGGCTCTGATGCGGTCTCCAAGGTCCTCTCGATCGCCTTTGAAGACGCCCAGGCTGTGGCGAAGTAACGCCTTTTGGTGTTGAGGAGTTTCGCACAGCTGATCAAAAAATTCCTTTCCACCTCCTTTACTATCTTTTACAATAGGAGGGTATCCGTGTGAGCGGACATTTATTATGCTGGAACTCTGAACATTGTATGACCTCATCAACCTATTGGATCAAGCTTGGATTTGTCGCGGTGATCTTGGCGCTTGTCTCTGCTATTGGTGTATCGCTCAGATACGAGACGCACTGGGCGGCGGCACAGGATGACCATCGCGCGGCAATGACCGCATTTATCCGCACGCAGGCGCAAAGTGCGGGAATGATCGAAGAGGATTTTTCGACTACGAGCGCGGAGCGTCATACGGAGGTCTTCAGCGCATATTTTGCACGCATCCAGTCGCCGGAAATCATTCGCATCAAGGTGTGGAACAAGGAACATACGATCATCTGGTCGAATCTCACAGAGACCATTGGGCAGCAGTTCGCAGACAACCATGAGCTCGACGAAGCGTTCGACGGAGAGGTCGAGATGGAGATCGAAAAGGAGAAGGAGGAGCACGTGTCGGAGCGGCACTACGATGAGTTTGCCGAGATCTATGTTCCCGTTTATGGCGCGGAAGATTCACGTACGGTGATCGGCGTTATCGAGGTCTATCAGCCGAGCATCATGATGCGTGATGCTGCAGGGGAGAAGCGGATGAAGGATGTCGGAGTTGCGGGTGCGATCTCGCTTGCAATCCTTGGCGTTTTGGGACTTGCGCTTCGCTCCAAGGAAGAGACGCCGAGTCCCGAGGTAACGGTATAGCGAGGGACGACCAGACGCATGCGACTCGCACAAAAGATCGTTCTTCCGGTGATCGCGATCGTCGCGACGATCGTCCTCTCCGTCGGCGCAGTCGCGATACGTGCGCTTGAACAGGCGCTCTTCGAAGAAGAATATCTGACGGTCGTCGAATCTGTCCGCGCGCATGCGGCAACTCTTCTTACTGAGGATGATCTTGCAGATTCGGGGAGTACCGTGGCCCAGGAGCGATTCGCACACTTCATCCAGGAGAATCAGCATGCGTCGCGTGCGCGGATCACAATCTGGAGTACGGATCATCGGGTGCTCGCATCGGATCTCCAGTCGATCGTCGGCGCGGAAATGGCGGACACTGTCGATCTTGATCGCGCGCTTGCGCTGGATCGACCGTTCTATGTTGAGCGCGAAGCGGACGATCGTCGACCCCGGCAGACCAGCGTGCGGAATTTTCTCGCGATCTATGTTCCGGTCACGGTTGGTCGTGCTCACGCTGTCGTCGAGGTGCACTCCGTTATCAACGCCGTTCTGCGACCGATCCGCGAGGCGACGCGCGTCGTCGAGTATGCGCTGCTCGCGGGAGGGTTGCTCATGTTCCTTGCGCTCACATACGTACTGAATCGGGTAGTCTTACGCCCGGTGCGGCTACTTGCGGTCGCGGCAGATCGGATCG
>DATIBL010000084.1:0-9858 GCA_035457505.1 Minisyncoccota bacterium
ACTGGCGCGAGATGGAAAATTGGGAGGAATGGCGACAGGGGACGCATTCGTGTCCGGAAGTCAGGATCTCTAATTCACTCGGAGTATCATATTTGTCAGCATTAATGCATGATCATGAAACACTTCATCATTTTGTGTGCAGGGGTCGCGTTCGCATGTTCTGCCTCCGTTGCGTCTGCGGCGATCGAGGGCGAGGTCAATCGCTGGACCTTCGACGAAGGGACTGGTCGCAGCACGAACGATTCGATCGGAGGTCAGAACGGCATCATGACGGGCGAATCCTCGGGATTCGGCTGGGCGAGCGGCAAGGTCGGCACCGGGATCGGCATCGACGGCAAGGATGGTCTCTCGATCGTCGTGCCGAACGGGATCTTCTCCGGAAACGCTGGGACCATTTCTGTCTGGCTCAAGGTCACGACCGCGAGCGACCGCAACATTGTCATCGGCGCGAAATCCGTGAGCGATCACAACGTGTATTCGCTGTTGCGCATCGACCGGGAAGGCCGCATCGAGTTCATTTCGAAAGCCGAAGCCAGCGGAACAGAGCGCCGCGCGCAGGCGACGAAGCTCTTGAACGTGGGCGAGTGGTATCATGTCGTCTTTATCGCGAATGGCGTCGGCTACAAAGTGTACGTGAACGGCCAAGAATCTGGCGTGCTCGGCGACAATATCGGTCGTTGGTGGTCGCAGATCTCCAATCACTCCTATGCGTATCGCTTCGGTGCGTCGGAGGCACCATCGCGCCCGGGCGTTTTCGACGGCTACCTCGATGATATCCGCGTGTTCTCGCGCGAACTCACCGCGTCCGAAGTTGCGGCGCTCTATACTGAGGGAAATGAAGCATCGCCGACGGTTCCTGCTGCGATTGCTCCGGCAATCGTGCTCACGACCTCAGACACCACGGTACCGTTCGGTGGATCGGTGATGCTCCGCTGGAATGGAACCAATGTTGATAGTTGTACGGCGTCGGGATCCTGGAATGGCGCGAAGGCAGTGAACGGAGAAGAGGTGCATGTGAAGATCGGCAGCGCGTCGACCTATACGCTCTCCTGCTCTGGGAGGGGCGGCATGGCGTCTGCGTCGGTTTCGGTCGCGATCGGCACGTCGACCGCTCCCGCTCAGCCGGCTTCCACCACCGGCGGTTCGTCGCTCACCGTCGAGGACGTAACACCCCCGAGCACTCAGGCATCGAGCGGATCGCAGACGATGACAAGCACCTCTGCCGAGATCGAGCGCGTCAATACGATCCGTCTCAAGATCATCGAGCTTCTAATGAAGATCATCGAACTGCAGAAGCAGCTGAATGCACTGAAGGCAGCGCAGTGATCGCGTGAGTATTTGTTATTCGTAGAAACACGATTCATGTCAAAAAAGATCTATGTGACGCGGCGCATTCCGGAGATCGGGATCGCGATGCTGAAGGAGAAAGGATATGCGCTGATGGTGAGCGAGAAGGACGGCGTGCTTACGCGCGATGAGCTGCTTGCGGCGCTCAAGGGTGATGCGTACGACGGCGTGTTGTCGCTACTGACCGACACGATTGATGCAGGGGTCTTCGATGCTGTTCCGAGTGCGAAGATCTTTGCCAACTATGCTGTCGGGTTCAACAACATCGATGTCGCAGAGGCGAAGAAACGCGGCCTCACCATCACGAACACCCCCGGCGCGCTCACGAATACGGTTGCGGAGCATGCGATGGCACTCATTCTTGCTGCAACAACCCGCACCGCAGAAGGTGATCGCTTCGTCCGGGCAGGGAAGTTCAACGGCTGGGGTCCAATGATGCTCCTCGGCATGGACCTCGCAGGGAAGACCCTCGGCGTGCTCGGCGCAGGACGCATCGGCTCGCGGCTTGCCCATCATGCTAAGCATGGATTCGATATGAACGTCGTGTACTACGACGTGAAGCAGAATGCCGACTTTGAGCAGGAGACCGGTGCGCGTTTTTGTGCGACCGTCGACGAAGTGCTCAAAGAGGCCGATGTTGTGTCGATCCACGTTCCGCTTCTCGATTCGACCAAGCATCTTATCAACGCTGAACGTCTCGCGCTGATGAAGAAGACTGCGTATCTCATCAACACCTCCCGCGGTCCGGTCGTCGACGAAGCTGCGCTCGTCGCTGCGCTCAAGGCGGGCACGATTGCCGGGGCAGGACTCGATGTGTTCGAAAATGAACCCGCGCTTGCACCAGGGCTCGCAGAGCTCGAGAATGCAGTACTGACACCGCATATCGCGTCCGCATCGGTGCCGACTCGCGACGGAATGGCCAAGCTAGCCGCAGAGAATCTCATCGCGTTCTTCGAGGGACGGACTCCTCCGAACGTTGTGGGCTAGGGCAGAAGACCGCGAAGCAAAAAAGCGATACCGATCGGTATCGCTTTTTGGTATGGAGGCAGATGTCGCGCATCAGTTAATTCAGCTGCATTGCTGGAGTGGACGAAAGAAACTCTACCATCGGAATGCCCGGCGGGGCGATAAATAGGAACCATTCTCCGAAGCGCTCCGCTCCACCATCGATCTCGTCGGCGACATCGCTGGTCTGACTCGCGATCGATCCCTCAACGCGAACGACGGCGTAGTCGAGTTCGTTTTCGCACTCCGGGATCTCGGGGAGTGGAAGTGCGAACCCGCGCTTTTTCATATGTTTGACATAGACCGCCGCAGCGCGAACAAAATGTTCAATGATCGGTTCGACGATGTCCGCCTCAAATTCTTCCTTGGCTATTTCGCTCACCGACTCAAATGAAGGAATCGGCATGAAGATTGCGAAGTATCGATCGGATGCGGCAATATACATGCCGGGAAGATCGGCGTTCTCGGGATTCTCGGAATCGGCCGCGGGAACGAAGACCAGCGGATAGCGAGTCCGCCAATTCGTATGCTCAGACAAAGGTGCCTCCTTGTACGGTGCTTCTCTTTCCCATCCTGCACCTCTGAGATCCTTTGGTAAAGGAGCATTTGTCGGAAGAAAAACCCCGCTCTCGGTGGAGCGGGGGAATGTCAGTGTTTCGGTTCGACCGGGACCCAGCGTTCAGTGCATCCGCTGTAGTCCTCTTTGGTGATGCCGAGCGCGGCGAGCGACGCAGTTTCCATACGTGCTCCATCTCCCGCAGTCTGCGAGGAGAATTCGACGATGGTATTCTTGAGGAGCACCTGGGCATCAGCCGCGAGGATCGTTTGGCCGTAGATCAGCGCGCGGGATTGGCGGATCAGTGTGGTGTTCCGATAGATCTGCTCGACTGCAAGAGCGACGCCAGGTTCATTTGCTTCAGCCGCATAGAGCTTGCGTGTGACGTCGATCCCTTTTTTTGCGGTGCAGGTCTCGTGGGTGACGAGCTTCCACTTTTTGTCAGGGAAGCCCTCTTCCGGGGGTGCGATCACGACCTTCGGCGGCTCGGGCTCCTTCTTGCCGAAGTGGAGGTTGAGATTTGCGCAGCCGCCGAAAAAGAGCGCCGAAACGAAAAGGAGAACAAAAGCGAATGTGCGACGCATCGCGTCACCTCTGTGTCTGGTCCGGATCCACTCTACATCGCTCGCCTCTGTCGTCAATTTATTTGCTGCGGAAAACAAAACCCGCTCCATGTTGCGTCAAATTCATGCGGCCCGTCGCATTGCGTAATGCTGGTCAATCTGCTAACCTCGCAACATTATCCGTGCATAGCTTTTTAGGATTATGATAACGCTCGAAGCATCGCTCCGGGACGTGAAAGTGAATCCGAAGCACATCCGCAAGGCCGGCAACGTTCCCGCGGTGTACTACGGACCCTCCACTCCCTCGACGACGATCGCGATCGAAAAGGTCGCGTTTCAGAAGGCGCTCCGCGACGCCGGAGAGTCGACCGTCATTACGCTCAAGGCCCCGGCCGGAGCTGTTGACGTGCTTATTCACGATGTCGATCTCGATCCCGTCACTGGGGAACCGATCCACGTCGATTTTTATGTCGTTGCAAAGGACCGCAAGATCCAGGTCGCTGTTCCGATCGAGTATATCGGAATCGCGCCGGCAGAGAAACTCGGCGGCGTGGTCGCGAAGATTATGCATGAAGTCGAGATCGAATCGCTTCCCGGAGCGCTTCCTGCACACCTCACTGTCGATCTCTCGGCACTGACGGACCTCGGGAGCAGCATCGCGATCGCTGATCTCGTGCTTCCCGCCGGAGTGAAGGCGCTCGGCAATCCAAACGACGTGCTCGTCAATGTGACGACACCGTCCGAGGATGCTGAGACCTCAGCTCCGATGGATCTCTCACAGATCACCGTTGAGAAGAAGGGAAAGAAGGAAGAGGAGGGCGAGTCGGCCGAGTAGTCCGCATCTCGATTTCCAGAATCAAAGAAACACCCCGCTTTGGGGTGTTTCTTTTGGGGCGATCAGAAAGATACCGAAAGAAGGCTCTGTCTGCGCATTTTCTCGCTTATCCCAATCGCGATTCGAAGGAGGAGCCCCGCGTTTGGTATACTGGGAGCATGACCGGAGGCATACGGCCCGTTTCGTTTTGGAAGAAAGCGTTTGCGACTGGAGTGGTCGCAGTCGTTGCCGTGTTCGGGTGCGCCGCGGTTGCGGGTGCTCAAGCGACCGAGGGCGTTGCTGCTGCTGTGGCAGATCGCCAGGCGGTCCTCGAAAAGGAGCTCGAGGATATCAATCTCGAGATCTCCGGACTCAACAATACGATCGGCGGACTTCGGAATGAGAAGTCGAGCTTGGATCGGGACATCAAGCTTTTGACCGCCAACATCTCGAAGGCGAATTTGAACATCAAAGCAAAAAATCTCGAGATCTCGAAACTGAGCGACGGCATTGCGGATAAACGCCGGACCGTTCGGACGCTCTCGCAGCAGATCGACCGCCAACGCCAGTCGCTCGCCCAGCTCGTCCGCAAAACCAATGAGCTCGATCAGGTCACGTTTACCGAGGCGCTGCTTGCGAGCGAAGACCTCTCGGAACTTTTTCTCGATCTCGATCAGTTCGACGCGCTCCGCCGCGGATTGCGCGACTCGACGGACGCGCTCAAGAATGCCCGCGTGGAGACCGAACAGGTGCAGCAGGAGCTTGAGGATCGACAGGCGAAGGAGCTGAACGCCCGCGCAGAACTTGAGCGCAACAAACGTCTTGTCGAACAGAACGAAAAAGAGAAACAGCGTCTTCTTTCGATCACCAAGAATAAGGAAAAAGAGTACACGAAGGTGCTCGATGATCGGAAGAAGAAAGCCTCGGAGATCCGTGCCGCGCTCTTTGCGCTGCGCGATTCCGGCGAGATCTCGTTCGGTGCTGCCTATGAATATGCGCTCACGGTGGGTCGGGCGACCGGCGTGCGCCCGGCGTTCTTGCTTGCGATCTTCCAGCAGGAATCGAGCTTCGGAAAAAACCAGGGGTCGTGCTATCTCAAGGACCCGAAGACCGGATCGGGGATCGGAGCGAAGTCGGGAAGTTTCATCGCGCGCGTGATGAAACCTGATCGCGATGTGTCGCCGTTCTTGCGGATCACCGAAGCGGTTGGTCGCGACCCATATAGCACGCGAGTGTCGTGTCCGCAGGAGGTGGGGTGGGGAGGCGCGATGGGCGCGGCGCAGTTCATTCCGTCGACGTGGATTCTCTATGAGGCCCGTGCATCTCGCGCGCTTGGGGTGAGCGCGGTCGACCCCTGGAATCCGCGCGACGCTTTCATGGCTGCGGGAATGTATCTTGCTGACATTGGCGCAGCGAATGGGACGTATAGTTCAGAGCGCGATGCGGCATGCCGGTATTTCTCCGGGCGAAAGTGCAGTCAATCCTCCTGGGCAGCGACATACGGGAGTCAGGTGATGAGTAAGGCTTCGAATATTCAAGAAAACATGATCGATCCGTTACAGAACGGGTAATATGGGCGCCCTCCTCGGCTTTCCCTCAGAAAGTCGAGTCAACGTATGCCGCGCATCACATCGAAATCCGCCGTTCTGCGCTAGTTTGCCTGTTCTGGTCCCATGGTTTTTGATGCTCATTTAAATCTGCTGCTCGGCTGGCGGTTTTTCGGGGGAATATTGCCAAATTGCCCTTAGCCTGCTAGAGTGTCCCCACTATGAAAGCCGAAATCCATCCCAAGTATTTTATCGCTGCCGAGGCCGTTTGCGCCTGCGGTGCGAAGTATGCCGTCGGATCGACCAAGGAGAAGATCGAGGTGGAAATTTGCGCCGCCTGCCACCCGCTTTTCACCGGCCAGGAGAAGGTCATGGATACCGCCGGTCGCGTGGAGAAGTTCAAGCAGCGCCGCGCTGCCGCGACTCCGAAGAAGTCGAAATAACGACACACAAAAAGAGAAGCCCGCGCTCGCGGGTTTTTCTTTTTTGCCGAAAGCGTAAAATAGCAAAGTCTGCAGCATATGGATCTCACGAAGTATAAAGAAAACTATAAAACCAGATATCTCGCGGAAGATGTCGAGCGTCTTTTGCGCGAAAAGGAGGACCTCGACGCGCTCGCGGGGGACCCGGCAATGCGCGATCTTGCGGTGGAGGATCTTGCCCGAAACACGGTGGCCATCGCCGAGGCGATCGGGAAGATGGACGAGATCATCGAAGCTGATCGCATCGAAGAAGAGCGGCCGCGCGAGGTCGTACTCGAAGTGCGCGCTGGGGTCGGGGGAGAGGAGGCGGCGATCTTCGCAGAGGATCTCGCCCTCATGTACGAACGGTATGCGACGACGCGAGGCTGGAGGATCGAGCGGATCGACGAATCGCGTGCGGAACTCGGCGGGTACAAAGAGGCGGTATTCGAATTCACTGGCGATGGGGTTTGGGAAGCACTGCGCTATGAGATGGGCGTACACCGCGTCCAGCGCATTCCGGCGACAGAGAAATCCGGACGCATCCACACGTCGACCGCATCGGTGATCGTCCTGCCGATCCGCAAGCATTCATCCGTCGCCATCAATCCCGCTGATCTCGACATGTCCTTTACGCGCTCCGGCGGCGCAGGCGGACAGAACGTGAACAAAGTCGAAACAGCGGTGCATCTCGTGCACAAGCCTACAGGAATCCATGTGCATTGTTCGGTCGAACGCTCGCAGCAGAAGAATCGCGAGCGCGCGATGGCGATCCTCGCAGCCAAGCTCGAAGAGGCCAAACGCGAGGAGGATGCAAAAAAGGACGCCTCTGCACGCGAGTCCATCGGGAGCGGGGAGCGATCCGAGAAGATTCGGACGTACAATTTTTTGCAGGATCGAGTGACCGATCACCGGATCAAAGAATCATGGCACAATATCGAGCGGATCATGCAGGGGGGTCTCGATCCGATCGTGGAGGCGATCAGCGCGCGTGCGGCATCCGGCGGAGTCGGGGCGGCAGATGACGGTGAAGACGAGGAATAATTACCGCACCAGGGCGGAATTGGTCGAAAACATTGGAGAGGGATCGTTCGCTCGTCCCTATCCTTTACGAAATATTGCCAAATCGAACCCCTTTTGCTAGACTCCCCGAATATGACTGAAACGCAAACCCAGGCTGAATCGACGCTGATCGAGCAGCTTTTTACCCGAGGCGCGCATCTTGGGTATTCTCGCGCCCGCAGGAATGCGTCCGCGAAGGCTTTTTTGTACGGTTCGAAGAGCGGGATCGACATCATTGATCTCGAGAAGACCACCGAGCAGCTCGCTCGCGCACAGGCGTTCCTTTCGGAGCTCGGCGCGAACGGCAAGACGGTGCTCTGGGTCGGAACGAAGAGCGAGGTCCGCGGATTTGTCGAGGCGGCAGCAAAGTCGCTTGGACATCCGTATGTCGCGGAGCGCTGGGTTGGCGGCATGATGACGAACTGGTCCGAGATCAAGAAGCGCACTGGCCGCTTGAAGGAGCTCAAGGAGAAGTTCGCAAAGGGCGAGCTTGAGAAGTACACCAAGAAGGAGCGCTTGCTCTTCGAGCGCGAGATGGCAACCTTGGAGCGCGAGTTCGGCGGCATCGCGTCGCTCGAGGGACTTCCTGCGGCGCTCGTTGTCGTAGACTCCCGCCGGGAGCACATTGCGATCGAGGAGGCGACAAAAATGAAGGTCCCCACGATCGCGCTCTTGAACACGGATTGCGACGCGCGCATGGTGACCTATCCTGTTGTCGCGAATGATTCGGCACTCGCATCAGTGTCGTTCATCGTGGAGCAGTTTGCGGAGGCGTACAAGCGCGCTCCCAAGGCGGCGTAATCATCGGGTACGACAGACCGGCACACGTTTGCCGGCCTCGGCCCACTTATCATCGTTCATTTCTTTTCGTATGGAGATCTCCATGGACATGGTCAAGCAGCTTCGAGACGAGACTGGCGTTTCGATCATGCAGTGCAAGAAGGCGCTTGAGGAAGCGAAGGGCGATCGGGAGAAGGCGCTCATGGCGCTCCGAAAGAAATCGAGCGAGATTGCTGCAAAGAAAAGCGACCGCGCGCTTGGATCAGGCGTTGTTGCTGCATATGTCCATGCTAACGGCTCTGTCGGAGCGATGGTGGAACTTGCCTGCGAAACAGATTTCGTCGCAAAGAATGAAGACTTCAAGAAGCTTGCCTACGAGATCGCCATGCATATCGCGGCGATGAACCCGGAGTTCCGCACTGATGCCGAGATCAGCGATGAGGCGAAGAAGAAGGCAGAATCGTTCTTTGCCGAAGAGGTCGCTGCATTGAAGAAGCCCAAGGAGATCGCCGATAAGGTGGTCGCCGGGAAGCTCGAGTCGTACTTCAAGGAGAAGGTACTGCTCTCGCAGCCGTTCGTGAAGGATCCGAACATCACCGTCGGCGAGATGGTGAAGGGTGCAGTGCAGAAATTTGGCGAGAATACCGAGATCGCGCGCTTCACCTATTTCCGGCTCGGAGGAAAATAGTCTTGCGCGTTCCCTGCGGATTTGTCCGCGTTGCCGGAAGAGAAGGAAGAAGGGTATACTTTCAAACATGACGCTCGCTACCGTGTGGATCAGCTCGTTGATCGGAATGGCCGTGCTCGCGCTCTGGGGTGCTGTTCGCGCACGCGCATTCGAGGGATTTTCCCACGCACACATTCACAGCGTCGTTAAAGAAGATCTTTCGCACGTCGCAGAGCGCGCCGGACATCTGATCGAGCGCATGCGCCCGAGAGTCGAAGAGATCGCCGTCGCCACCGTGGTGTTCATCGTGCGGCGCGGTCGCCATGTGCGTATGCTCGTGTCGCGATATGTGTTCGGCCGCATCGAGATCGAGAAGGGCAAGGCGTCATCGTTCTTTCTGAAGCGAATCGCCGAAGACAAGGGAGAGCGGAAGAGTCCGACCGCGATCCTTGAGGATGGGTTCTAGGCTCAGTTGGTAGAGCAACGGTTTTGACGGGTTGGGTTCTCTGAGTGGGTGCAAAATGCCGGAATAGCTCAGTTGGTAGAGCAAAAGTTGTGTGGGGTTGGGTTCTGTTCAGTGGGTGCAAAATGCCGGAATAGCTCAGTTGGTAGAGCAACGGTTTTGTAAACCGTAGGTCGTCGGTTCAAGCCCGACTTCCGGCTCCAAAGGAGACGCGAAGGTGCACACGCGCCTGCGCGCGTGTGCAAGGGCGCGAAAGGCGCAGCAATGTTGCGAGTCATCGAGCGACTGCGAGCCGGGGTGAGGCTTGGCGTTGGGAACCCGCGAAGCGGGATGCCAAGCCGCAAGACTTGTTGAGAGCTTTTCTGAGGGGAGCGAGAGAAAAGATCCAACAAGTGGACCGCTCCCGTAGGGAGGTGAGTCCTTTTGGGTGGTTTTTGCGACCCCTTTTCATTAAAATGAAGTCTCCAAATATCCCTTTATCCACAAAGGTTTGACCGCTATCCTTTCGTGTAGTCATGCATCCGTAGTACAATGAGCGCAATAGGGCCAAGCCTGGAGGTAACGTTGTATGTACATCAATATATGAAGCACGA
>DATIBL010000085.1:0-12117 GCA_035457505.1 Minisyncoccota bacterium
ACCGTCTCGTATAAGCCCGACGATCCGTATCCGCTTACAGAGCGCGGTCGCGCGCAGGCGGACGAAGCGGCAGCGTCGCTCAAGGGCAAAGATGTCGATCTCATCGTCACCTCGCCTGTCCTTCGGACGCGCGAAACTGCAGAGCGCGTGCGTGCGGCGCTCGGACTTCCCGAGAGTGCGGTCATTGTTGAGCCCCGGATCGCCGAGGTGAACACCGGAGAGTTCAATGGCCGTCCGATCGAGGAGTATCGGGAATATTTCACGACGACGCTCGAGAAGTTCACGCACCCGACCCCGGGCGGCGGCGAGACGCTTCGCGCGATGATGATCCGTTTGGGCGAGGCCATGCGGGATATCGATGCCAAGCATCAGGGGAAGCGTATTCTCTTCGTGACGCACGAATATGCTGTCTGGCTCATGGAAGCGGTTGCGCGCGGGGCGACCGACAATGAGGCGGCCTGGATGAAGGTCGAAGGAGGCGACGACTATATCGCCAATGCAGAAGTGCGCGAGCTCGACGTTGCGCCGATCCCTCGGAACGCGCGATTCGAATTGAACTATCACCGTCCATATATCGACGAGATCCGCTGGCACTGCACCTGCGAGCTCGGGACCATGGAACGCGTGCCGGACGTGTTCGATTGCTGGTTCGAATCCGGGTCCATGCCGTTTGCACAATTCCATTATCTCGGTGACCGCGAGACTCCCGAGGGGCGCGCATTCTTCGAGAATTTCCCGGCCGACTTCATCGCAGAAGGGCTCGACCAGACGCGCGGATGGTTCTATACGCTCATGGTGCTCTCGGTCGGACTTTTCGATCGCGCGCCATACAAGTCGGTGATCGTGAACGGCATGATCCTCGCCGAGGACGGGCAGAAGATGTCCAAGAAGCTCAAGAACTATCCCGATCTCATGGAGATCGTGCGCAAATATGGCGCCGATGCGCTTCGCTACTACCTGCTCGCCTCGCCAGCGGTCCGCGCGGAGGACCTCCGCTTTTCGCAAACGGGTGTCGAGGAAGTGTTCAAGAAGCTGATGCTCCGCATCGACAACATCCGCACATTCTATGCGATGTATGCGGGAGATGCCGAGATCGCGCATTCCGCGCCCGAAACGTCGAATATCCTCGATCTGTGGATTCGCTCGCGATTCTTCGAGACCTTGGACGAAGTCACGCGCGGACTCGATCAGCACGAGGTTGATCGCGCAGTTCGTCCGCTCATGGGATTCATCGACGATGTTTCGACGTGGTACATCCGTCGTTCGCGCGATCGCTTCAAAGAGAAAGAGTCGGAGAACGAAGGCGATGATGCGCGGCATGCCCGCGAGACGACCGGCTGGCTCCTCCTGTCGATTGCCAAACTGATCGCGCCGATCATGCCGTTTCTTGCCGACGATCTCTATGGCCGACTCTTGGTGAAGCACAAGAAGGAGAGCGTCCATCTCGAGCTTTGGCCGGAGAGCGGGCCGATCGACACCGAGCTCCTTTCTGCGATGCACGCTGCGCGCGATGTGGTGACGAAGGCCCTCGAAGCGCGCGCCAAGGCGGGGATCAAGATCCGCCAGCCGCTTGCGCGTCTTTCTGTCCCGCGCGCGCCGTTCGCGGACAACGAGGCGCTTGTGGCCCTCATTGCCGACGAAGTAAACGTGCATGCGGTCGATCCATCGGAAGCACTTGCCGCGGATACGGTCGTGCTCGATACGACGCTCACGCCGAAACTCCGCGAAGAGGGCGATGTGCGCGAGGCGATCCGTTTCATCCAGGAATTGCGCAAGAAGGCCGGCCTCACCCCGGGCGAATCGATCGTGGTCACCTATGCGGGAGATGCTGCATGTGCGGCGTTCCTCGAGCGTCATGCTGCGGAGATTGCTCGCGCCACGAGCGCCACCGCACTCAGTGCCGGGGAAGCAGCTGCCGCTCTTGAGCTCGACTGCGGAACGATCACGCTTGCGGTCGCGCGGGCGTAGCGAAATCTTCGGCATATGCCGCATCGCATTTATCACACCGACGCGATCGTGCTTGCTGCTCTGCCGCGGGGCGAAGCCGATCGGGCGTACGATCTCTATACGCGCGAACTCGGATGCGTTCGGGCCGACGCGCGCTCGATCCGTCGCGAGGCGTCGCGGCTCCGCTATGCGCTCCAGACGTTCGCCCACGCCGAGGTCGATCTGGTCCGCGGAAAACGCGGGTGGCGGATCACCTCCGCGCGCCCGGTCGATCTGCACCGTGCGGCCTGGGGCGACCCTCGCCGCCGCGTCGTGCTCGCTGCGATTGCGCGGCTCGTGCTCCGATTGGTGCAGGGCGAGGGTGCGGATCCGGAACTTCATGCGGCGCTTGTGCGCGAGATCGCACTGCTTGCGGACACTCCGCTCGAACCCGATGCACTCGCCGATCGAGAATGTGTCGCGCTCGTGCGCATTCTCTCGGCGCTCGGGTATTGGGACGCGTTGGGGGAATGGGGATACATCGTAGATCATGCGCTCGATGATGCCTCTGTGCTCGCGCGCGTCCGCACAGAGCGCCGCGCACTCATTGGCAAGATCAACGCGATCCTGAAAGAAACACAGCTGTAATTTCAGCACATCGTCCGGATCGCCCCATGACATGCGCCCGCCGCGCGGGGTATAATAGGGTCCGTGCTATCGGAATTCGAACGCAGCAAGGTTGAACGCATGAAGGTCGGGATCAATACGCCCGGGACCGAGGATGAGCTGCGCAAAAAACAGCCGACGCTCTCGCCGCAGAAGACGAAACCGCAGGATAATTGGAGCGACAATATCACCTCGGTCGAGGAGGTCCGCCGCAGTGCAAAGGCGTCTGCCGGTGCGCGCCTCGTTCGTACGCTCTTGATCGTCGCAGTGCTCGCGGTTGTCGGGTCTGCGTCGTTTTTGATCTACAAAGTGTACGACCCGTTCGCGCGCCCTTCCGATAAAAATATCTCGCTTGTCCCTGCATTTCCGATCGCGCTCGCATCCGGAGAGACCGCGTCGCTCGACCTTTCGATCGAAAATCGCAATCGCGTCGCGCTTGAGTCTGTTGCGCTGACATTCATCTATCCGCCCGGGACCAAATCCCCCGACGAACCCCTCAAAGATCTCCGCGAAGAACGGAGAGCGATCGGCTCGGTCGCCGCAGGGGACCACGTCCGTGTCGACACGCGAGCAATTTTCCTTGGGACCGAGAACACCGACAAGGAGATCATGCTCGTGCTCGAATATCGCTTTTCTGGAATTTCGTCGGATTTCCGCAAGGAGTTGCGCACCCCGATCCACCTCACATCGTCACCAGTCAACGTCCGCGTGCAGACCTTGGGTGAAGTCAACGCGGGGCAGCAGTTCGAGTATTCTGTCGATGTTACATCCAACACGGTCATTCCGCTCACGGATCTTGCCCTGAAGGTGGATTTCCCGCCGGGGTTCATCGCAAGCGAGATTCTTCCGAAGGCCAGCGCGGGAGACGATTACTGGAAGATCGGACGGCTCGATCCGACCGGCAAGTTCCAGATCCGGCTCCGCGGTGTTATCAACGGGGAGGATACTGAGAAGCGGGTGTTTTATGCGAAGGCGGGCGTCGCGTCGACGCTTGCAGAGCGCGAGCTCAGTCAAGAATATTCCAAGATCATGAGCGAGATGGCGCTCAAGAAGCCATTCATCAATCTCGCGATCCTCTTTAACGGGAAGCCGGATGCCGTTGCGTCCACGGGCGCCGAGGTTGAAGGGTCCGTGACATGGCGGAACACCACCTCGTTCCCGATCACCAACGTGCAGATCGAAGTGCGGATCAAGGGGAACGTGAACAAGCGTTCGATCCGCGCGTCCAACGGATTCTATCGATCGGTGGACGATACGGTGTATTGGGATGAACGCACCGACAAAAATCTCGAAGTGGTGCGACCGGGTACTGCCGGTTCGGTAACCTTCTCGTTTGCGTCGATTCCCGTCGTGACCGGTTCGGACGTCCTTCGCAATCCGATCATTAGCGCGGAGGTCACCGTGCGCGGAAAGCGTATTGATGCCAATAATGTACCAGAAGAATTCAGTACGGCAGCTGTTGGCGCGGTCCGTATTGCCTCCGAGGCGCAATTTGCATCAAAGGCGACGCATTTCGTGGGACCGATCGCTAATCGCGGACCGATCCCGCCCAAGGTGAACGAAGAGACGACGTACACGGTTTCTTGGAGCATCGTGAACACCTCGAACGACCTGGAATCGGCCGTTGCTCGAACTCGGCTTCCGGTGCAGTCCCGCTGGGCGGGGGCGATCGTTCCTGGTGATGCGCCGGTGTCATTCGATCCTGTCCGCCATGAGGTCGTGTGGAATGCCGGCCGCATTCCGGCCGGAACAGGCGTGAGTACTCCTCCCAAGGAGGTGCACTTCCAGGTTGGGATCACTCCGAGCCTGACGAATCTTGGACAGGTTGTGCCGATCACTGAAGGGATCGATTTTACTGCGCGCGATGCCTATACCGGGAAAGAATATATGCAATCGACGAAGGCAGAATCGACGATCTTGACTGCGGATCCGAAAGCAGGAATTACCGACGGCCTGGTTGTCGAATAGTGTCCGGTTCCGTATAGTGGGAATTCTTGGCACGTGTGCCGGGAACGCATATCTATGTCAACGAATGAAACAATGGAATCGATCGTGGCCCTCGCCAAGCGCCGCGGCTTCATCTACCCCGGCTCCGAGATCTACGGCGGCCTCGCGGGAACGTGGGACTACGGTCCGCTTGGAGTCGCGCTCAAGCGCAATGTCGAGCGCCTCTGGTGGCGGATGTTCGTCGAGGAGCGCGAAGACATGTTTGGTGTCGACGCAGCGATCCTGATGAACCCGCGCGCATGGGAAGCCTCGGGGCACGTCGGCGGATTTGCCGATCCGCTCGTAGAGGACGAGAAGACCAAGCGCAGATACCGCGCCGATCATCTGCTCGAAGATGCAGGGGTCGAAACTAAGGGCATGAAGCTCGAGGACATGGATCGTGCGATCCGCGAGAAGGGAATCAAGAGTCCGGATGGCAACGCGCTCGGTCCGGTGCGGCAGTTCAATATGATGTTCAAAACCTCTGTTGGCGCCACCGAAGACGCCGCATCAGTGGTCTATCTCCGCCCCGAAACGGCAGGCGGCATGTTCGTCAATTTCAAAAACGTCATCGATTCGTTCCACCCCAAGCTTCCGTTCGGCCTTGGACAGATCGGCAAGGCGTTCCGCAATGAGATCGCCCCCCGTGACTTCATCTTCCGCGTCCGGGAGCTCGAGCAAATGGAGATCGAATATTTCGTTCGCCCCGAAGAATGGGAAAAGCATTTTGAACTCTGGCGCGTCGCGATGCACGAGTGGACGAAGCTGATCGGGCTTGATCCGACCAAGGTGCACGAGCTCGAGGTTGCGCCTGCCGACCTTGCGCACTACTCCAAGCGCACGATCGACTTCGAGTATGACTTTCCGTTCGGCCGCAAAGAACTCTACGGCCTCGCGTATCGCACGGATTTTGATCTCAAGGCCCACGGCGAAGCGAGTCGCGTGGATCTCTCCTATTTCGACGAGGAGAAAAAGGAGCGCTTCGTTCCGCACGTGATCGAACCGACATTCGGCGTTGGACGCACGCTCTTGGCGATCCTTGCCGAATCCTATCGCGAGGACGACATGGGCGGCGAAAAGCGCGTGTACCTTGCGCTGCCCGCGCATCTTGCCCCGGTCCGCGTTGCCGTCTTCCCGCTCCTCAAGAACAAACTCGAGCTCGTCGCAAAGGCGCGCGAGGTGCATGCTCGGGTCAAGAAACTCATTCCGAACGCAATGTTCGACGACAACGGCAACATCGGCAAACGCTATCGCCGCCAGGACGAGATCGGTACGCCATATTGCATCACTGTGGATTTCGATACGCTTGAGGATGGCGCGGTGACGGTCCGCGATCGCGATACGGGGGAGCAGGAGCGGGTTCCTGTGGGCGATCTGGCAGAGAAACTCGGCGCAATTCTCTAGCTCCGGCACGGGCATTCCGCGAGAACACGCGCCGCCTCTCGACTTTGCGCGCGCGTGATATACTCCCGGTATATGACCAAAAAACCGAACGTTCTCAAACTTGCGAACGGACTGACACTCGTTCCGATCCCGCTCAAAGAGCAGCGCACGATCACCGTACTCGTGCTCGTGGAGACCGGCTCAAAATACGAATCCAAGCGTGAGAATGGCATCTCGCATTTCCTCGAGCACATGTGCTTCAAGGGAACTTCGATGCGTCCGTCTGCGCTCCACATCTCGCGCGAGCTCGACGGACTCGGTGCGGAGTACAATGCGTTCACGGGACATGAGTACACCGGCTACTATGCCAAGGTCGAGGCGCGGCATCTTGAGGAAGCGCTCGATCTCGTGTCCGACATCTACTGCAATCCGCTCCTTGCGACCGACGATATCGAGCGGGAAAAAGGCGTGATCGCCGATGAGATCAACATGCGCGCCGACATGCTTCCGCTTCAGGCCGGTGAGCTTTTCATGAAGCTGCTCTATGGCGACCAGCCAGCTGGATGGCCGATCGCGGGTCCGAAGGAGACCATCGCGACGTTCAAACGGGAAGATTTTCTCTCCTACCGAAAGCTCCACTACGTTGCTCGCGCAACGACGGTCATTATCGCGGGCAAATTCGATGCTGCGCGGATGAAGCGCCTTGCGATGAAGCACTTCGCAAACATTCCGACGGGGAGAAAGGGCGGGAAGGTCGCGACGAGCGAGAAACAGACGCGCCCGGAGATTGCGATCAAAGAACACGCGAGCGATCAGACCCATCTCGTGCTCGGCGTGCGGACGGTTGGTGCGCGGCATCCGGACGTTGTCGGGCTCAATGTTCTCGGTGCGATCCTTGGCTCCGGAATGTCGTCGCGTCTTTTTCAGAAGATCCGCGAGGAGCTCGGAACGGGATACTATGTCCGGGCCAATCATGACACGTTTACCGACCACGGATTCCTTGAAGTCGCGACCGGGATCGATCATGCGCGCGTCGAGGAGGTGGTGCGTGCGATCATTGCGGAATTCCGCCGCATGAAGACCGAGCTGGTTGGAAAAGATGAGCTCAAGAAGGTTCAGGATTATCTCATCGGCAAGCTCTACCTCGGACTTGAGTCGTCAGACGAACTCGCCGAGTTCTATGGGTTCCAGCATGTCCTGAAGCGTCGGATGCTTGCACCCGAGGAGATCGGCGCGAAGCTTCGCGCGGTGACCCCGAAGGCGATCCAGGCGCTCGCCAAGAAATATCTTGTCACAGAGCATCTCAATCTCGCGATGATCGGTCCCGCGAAAGACGACGCGACCTATCGAAACCTCCTCAAGCTCTGATCGGATCAGGGAGCTTTGCAGCATGCGTTGATTGAAGGCGCGTTTTTCGCGTGCTACCATGAACGCATGAAAGCCCCCTCCACCCGGGAAGTCGTCGTCCACATCACCTCAGGGACGCTTTGGCGTGCGCTTCTTGTGATCGCGGGGGTCATCTTGGCCTGGTATCTGCGCGACATCATCCTCGTCGTGCTTACGGCCGTCGTGCTTGCGTCCGCGCTCGAGCCGGGAGTCAAATTCCTTGTTCGGCATAACATTCCGCGCCTCTTTTCGGTGGTCATGATCTACTTCGCGTGCGGGTCGTTGCTCGGGCTTTTGGTGTACTTCTTCATTCCGGCATTCATCGACGACGTGACGCGGCTCGCGCAGATCATTCCGCAGCTTCTCTCGGATGGAACGTTCTGGAAGCCGCTCGAGAGCGGAACCATCGCCGTGAAGAGCGCGGCCTCGATGGCGGCTCCGATGGGTGTACCAATTGCAGAGAGCGCATCAGCTGCAACGGGGGAGATCTCGCGCATGCTCGGATTCTTCCGCACCGGCATCGAGGAAGGCGGCGCATTCCAAACGGCAAGCATGTTCTTCGGCGGACTCCTGTCGTTCGTCTTGATCGTCGTCCTCTCGTTCTATCTCTCTGCACAGGAGCGCGGCATCGAAGGATTCCTCCGCCTCATCTCTCCGGTGTCCTCCCGCGCGTATGTCGTCGATCTTTGGCGCCGTTCGCAGCAGAAGATCGGCCTCTGGTTCCAAGGGCAGATCGTACTCGGCATCTTGGTCGGTGTCCTGGCCTATCTCGGCCTCACGATCCTGGATGTCCCGTCGGCATTCTTCCTTGCGGTCACCATGGCGACCTTTGAGCTGATCCCGGTCTTCGGTCCGGTGCTCGCAGCGGTGCCGGGTGTTGCGATCGCCTACTTTGAGGGAATCCGCATCGCCGACCCGGGACTTACCGCAGCGCTCATCGTCACCGGCTTCTACTTCATCATTCAGCAGTTCGAGTCGCATCTCTTCTACCCGCTCGTGATCCGCAAGATCATTGGGATTCCTCCGGTGCTCGTCATTCTCGCGCTCGTCGTTGGCGCCAAAGTCGCAGGCTTTCTCGGCGTCCTCCTCTCGGTCCCGCTGACCGCTGTCATGATGGAATATCTTGGCGACGTGGCACGGGAGAAGCGCATCTACGAGGATAATGCGTAGGGAAGGGCAAGTTTGCCTCCCATAACTCATCAGTACAAGGCTAAGCCTTGTACTGATGAGTTATCCCCACCACGCTCTTGCACGATTTCCACCCCGGGTATATATTCACTCTGTACCAAGTTCGCTTGGTACATATAAATAGGTCCCGACATCGGTCGGGCCTTGTTTTTTTGCCAAAAATCCGACTCACGCGTCTGTGTTGGGATTCTTCATGCTTTGGGGTATATTTCCCTCATGCCTTCCTCAAAGCCCGTCTATATCACCACCACGCTGCCATACGTAAACGCGGAGCCGCATGTTGGCTTTGCGATGGAGATCGTGCGCGCCGATGCGCTTGCGCGGTATCACCGCCGGGCCGGCCGCGAAGTGTTTTTCAATACCGGTACCGACGAGCACGGGCAGAAGCTCTATGACGCTGCGCAAAAAGAGGGGATCGAGACGCAGGCGTATGTCGATCGCTACGCCGTGAAATTCCGTGAGCTCGCTCCGCTCCTCAATCTCTCTGTTGATAATTTCATCCGTACGACCGATGCTCACCATGTTCTGGCCGCGCAAGAATTTTGGCGCCGCTGCGAGAAGGCGGGGGATATCTACAAAAAACTCTACAAGACCAAATACTGTGTCGGCTGCGAGCTCGAAAAAACCGACTCGGAGCTCGATGAAAATGGCCGCTGTCCGATCCACCCCAACCGTGAGCTTGAGATCCGCGAAGAAGAGAATTACTTCTTCCGTTTTTCGAAGTACGCAGAGAAGCTCACGGAGCTTTACGAGAAGACCGATCCAGAGGACGGCCTTCCGCTCACGCTGCCGGAGTCGCGCTTGAACGAAATGAAGGCGTTCGTGTCGCGCGGACTGCAGGACTTCTCGATCTCGCGCCTTGCTTCCAAGATGCCCTGGGGTATTCCGGTGCCTGGCGACGAAGCGCATGTCATGTACGTGTGGTTCGATGCCTTGGTGAACTATATTTCGGCGATCGGCTGGCCCAAGGATATGCCGCGCTTCACGAAATACTGGCCCGTGATCCAGTATTGCGGCAAGGACAACAACCGCCAGCAGTCCGCGATGTGGCAGGCCATGCTCATTTCGGCCGGGCTTCCGCCGTCGCGCCATATCATCGTGGATGGCTTTATCACGAGCGGGGGACAGAAGATGTCCAAATCGCTTGGCAATGTGATCGCTCCAAAGGAAGTGATCGAACGCTTCGCGCCGCTCACGCCGTTTCCCGAGGACGTGCTTCGGTTCGTCCTCCTGCATGACATGCCATCATTCGAAGATGGGGATATCACGATGGCGTCGATCGAAGCATCCTATCAGGCCAACCTCGCCAACGGTCTCGGAAATCTGACAAACCGCATCATGAAGATGGCAACGACGCATCTCTCTGGTCCGGTTGAAGGGCAGAAGATCATGAAGAGCACAGATGTCGATCGCGCGGTTCTCCGATTCGATCACCGGGCCGCGATGGAGCATGTTTCGGGAGCCATCGCCGAGCTCGATCGGTACATCCAGGAAACGGAACCGTTCAAGGTCGTGAAGGTCGATGCCGATCGCGGGCGGACACTCATCACCGAAATGCTTGAGCGACTCGCTGCGATCGCGCAGGTGCTCCAGCCCTTCCTTCCCCGCACTGCCGTGGAGATTCAAACCTGCATCCGCGAGCACAAAATGCCCGAAAAACCCCTCTTCCTCCGCCTCCCGTAGCCCCTCCTTCTCGGAAATAAAATTTCTGCATGAATTTCTTCCGTACTCATCAATTGAAAATTATCCGCTGGCTATTTTGGGGGAGCCTTGTCTTTGCAGCTTCGCAGATGGTACTGATGATACATCGCAGTGGGCAGGGAACTAGGTTCTTTTCATTTTTAACTGATCCAGATTTCATCTTTGCCAGCGCCTTTTTCTTGCTGTGCTCAATTGGAGTAAGATCCATTCTTCGCAATGAAAAGATTGGAATAAAGCACCACGATAAGTCACGCACATGATCCAATCCAAGGGCAGCCCTATGTCTTACATAGGGCTGCCCTTGGAAGAAAGAGGGAATACCGAGTTATCCCCACCACGCTCTTGCACGATTTCCACCCCGGGTATATATTCACTCTGTACCAAGTTCGCTTGGTACATATAAATAGGTCCCGACATCGGTCGGGCCTTGTTTTTTTGCCTCTATTTCCTGGAGGGGAGGAGAAAACCCAAAAAACGGCTCAACGGATGAGAGTTTTTGACTTTTTCCCCGCGCCCTGTTAGTTTTGACCCATTATGAAAAACACTGAGAACACTGTCGACCACATCGACAAGGAACCGCAGGTGTATGAGGTTGGTTATCATATCGTTCCGATCGTATCGGAAGACGACCTCGGCGCCCGCGTGACCGCGATCCGTGATGTCCTCGAGGCTCACGGCGCAGTGTCCATTGCTGACGAGTATCCGAAGCACATGGACCTGACTTACGAGATGGTAAAAGTCGCGTCCAATAAGCGTGCCAAGTATACCTCGGCATACTTTGGATGGATCAAATTCCAGACGATCCCGTCGGAGATCAAAGCGATCGAGGAGGGATTGCGAAAGAATAACGACATCCTTCGCTTCATTCTCGTGAAGACCGTGCGGGAGAACACCATGGTCTCGAAGAAGATCCTCATGCACAAGCGCGGCGAGGAACGGCCCGAAGAGCCGAAGGCGCCGGTCGTTGAGAAGCCTGCGCTCTCCGCGGAGGAACTCGATAAGACGATCGAGAACCTCGTTATCGAATAATCGCTCTTTCGTATGTACATCAACAAAGCGCTCATTTACGGGAACCTCACGCGTGATCCCGAGCTCAAAGCCTTGCCCTCGGGCTCGTCCGTCTGTTCATTTTCCGTCGCGACCAATCGCGTCTGGAAAGATAAGAACGGCGCGAAGCAGGAATCGACCGACTATCACAACATCGTGACCTTCGGCCGGCAGGCGGAGATCGTCGCGCAGTATTTGAAGAAGGGGTCCGGAGTCTTTGTTGATGGCCGCATTCAGACACGCAGCTGGGAAGGGAAGGACGGCACCAAGCAGTACCGCACCGAGATCGTTGCAGACAATATCCAGTTCGGTCCTCGGGCAGGAGGCTCGGCACCGGCTGCAGATGCACCCCATGCGGGACCGCGTCCCCAGGCAAGCAAGCCGTCCGCGAAAGAAGAGCTGGATACGATCCAGTATCCGGATGAAGAGGTCAACCTCAACGATATCCCATTCTAGCGATCGCTATATTGGCGCCCCGCTTCGTTGCCAGCGTCGTAACCCGAGTTGTCGTATGCAACATACGCCTTCTCGAGATCACTCCTCGGCGCCTTGCCGTGCATCCAATATATCAATCGCTCTCTCAGCATATTACTTCATTCACCACACCATCATGATCCGCCGAAAACCGCAGAACTATCTTTCTGCAAATCACATCAAATACGTCGACTACAAGGACACGGAACTGCTCAAGATGTTCCTGAATCCCCATGGTCAGCTCTTGTCGCACAAGCGCTCAGGATTGAACCAGAAGCAGCAGCGCGCCCTTGCGCTCGCCGTGAAGCGCGGCCGTTTCATGGGATTGCTTCCATATATTGCGTCGTAGTTCGATCGCGA
>DATIBL010000086.1:0-12301 GCA_035457505.1 Minisyncoccota bacterium
AGAGCTTGTCGAGGTCCATGTCGTACTTGCTCAGCTTCTTGAACAGCGAATAGGTGCGCTTGATGCGGAATTCGCCGTGGACGTTCTCGATGCCGGCTTTTGCGAGCTCGACTTGGATGCCGCGGTACACTTTTTCGAGGCGGCGCTCGGTATCCTTGCTCCGCTCCTTGAGGAGGCCTCTTACGCGCTCATAGTCTTCCGGGTATGCATAGCGGAATGCGTAGTCCTCGAGATCACCCTTGAGCTTTCCCATCGAGAGGCGATTTGCGATCGGCGCATAGATCTCGAGTGTTTCCAGTGCGATGCGGCGCTGCTTCTCCTTGGGGACGAATTCGAGCGTGGAGACATTGTGGAGACGATCGGCGAGCTTGATGACGATGACGCGCAGGTCCTTGGCGGTCGAAACGAAAAGTTTGCGCAAGCTTTCGACGTGTCGCTCGAGGCCGCGATACTTGAGTTTGCCGAGCTTTGTGACGCCATCGACGAGGTGCCGGATGTCTGTGCCGAATTCGCGCTCGATATCCTCGTCCGAAACCTTTGCATCTTCGACGGTGTCGTGGAGAAGCCCGGCGGCGATCGTGGAGGAGTCCATACCCATCTCGGCCAGGGTGAAGGCAACGGCGGAGACGTGTGTAAAATACGGATCGCCGGAATAGCGCTTCTGCCCATGGTGCGCGCGCTCGGCAAAAGCGTACGCGCGGGCGATCAGATCGCGTGCGGCCGGGTCGGTCACACGAGAAGCCGAAAGGATCTCGTCGAGGGTGCGGATAGAGGATTCTCCAGTCATAGCCTGTATTTTGACGGTATCACGCAGATGCCGTCCGGCGCAAACGGCCGTCTCGAGTCTATAAAGGTCCTGATTCTTAGAGGGTTTCTTGACTTGCTCTAGGCCCCCATCTATACCTATTCATGGAAATTCAAAATTTTATTGGAGTGCCCCCTCATGAGCACGATGCGTATAAGCATTCTCCGTGGCTTGGCGATCCTCGCCACCCTCATTGGATCGCAGAGTTTTGCGATGAGTGAAGTGGCGCCAAGACAGTGCAGCTTGAATTTTCCAGACGGCGTGTATTATGCGAAAATCGCCTATACTCGCGACGGGTATTTCTCACTCGATAATTTAGATGGCAAGACGCCAGAAGAAATTATCGGACAAAAATATCCTGGCGGCCGTGTGCTCAAGGTTGAAGCAGAGTGGATGGGGAGCAATGGACCGCACGCACTCATCTATTTTTGTCGTTTGTGATCTCTTTGCTCAAAAAACGAGGTACGATACCTCGTTTTTTCATCTTTCGCTATATGCTTTCTGCCTCACAATATGACCTGCATGCGAAGCAGATCGCATGCGCCTACTTCTCTTTCTTCTCCAACTTATGCGGGTTGTGATTGGGGCACGCTTTGTCCGAGCATCGCTCGGGAATCGTTTTTGGTCACAAGTCGATTTTGTTCCGTCGAACAAAATCGCTCGCGACCCCGACTCGCGGTTTCGCCCGCTGGCGAAACATCGCTCCGTCTCACAAAAACGATCCGCATGCGCCTACTTCTCTTTCTTCTCCAACTTATGCGGGTTGTGGTTGGGACACGCTTTGTCGGAACATCGCTCGGGAATCGTTTTTGTGCCATCCATCATGAGCTTGCCGCACATGGGGCAGAGGTTGCCGGTGGGCTTGGCTTTCATGGCGTAGGAGCACTTGGGGTAGTTGGAACAGCTCCAGAACGGGCCAAATCGGCCGTGGCGCTCCACGATCTCGCCCTCTTTGCAGACGACGCACTTTACTCCGCTTGAAACGGGCGGGATGGCATCTTTCTTGATGTACTTGCACTTGGGGTAGTTGCCGCAAGCGACGAACTTTCCGAAACGACCTTCGCGCTCGACGAGCTCGGCTTTGCCGCATTGCGGACACGTCTCGCCGGTCGGGCGAGGTCCTTCAATCTCGCGGCCGTCGATCGTGCGTGCGCCGTCGCATTCGGGAAAGCGCTCGCAGGAGAGGAACTTCCCGTTCTTCCCGAGCTTGATGATCATTCCGCTTTGGCACTTGGGACACCGCATCGCAGGGTCCGCAGCGCCAAGATTGGTGACCTTCTCAACCTTGTCTTTGGACTTGAGATCCTTGGTGAAGGGGTCGTAGAACGCCTTGAGGGTTTTTCCGTACGGCCGCTTACCTTCGGCGATATCGTCGAGCTTTTGCTCCATCTCGGCGGTGAAGGTGTCGGAGATGTACGTAGGGAAGTGTTTTTCGAGGAACGAGGAGACTACGTCGCCAGTGTCGGTCGGCGTAAGCGTCTTGCCTTCTTTGGTCACGTATCCGCGATCAAGAAGCGTCTTCAGAATGGATGCATAGGTCGACGGACGACCGATGTCGCGCTTCTCGAGCTCTTTGACGAGGCCAGCCTCGGTGTAGCGGGCGGGAGGCTCTGTCTGCTTCTCTTCAGCATCGATCTCGAGGAACTTCAGCGGATCGCCTTCACGTACCTCCGGGAGCGAGACTTCCTCGCCGTGCGCGTCCGGATCGGCAAGGAGCCACCCGTCGGACACGACGCGCGTACCGTTCGCGGCGAAGACGGGAATCGGCGGCGTGATTGTTGCCGCACCGTCGATGGTCGCGGTGATCTTGGTGCGGAGTGTCTCGGCGTCGATCATCTGCGAGGCCATCGTGCGCGCCCAGATCAAACGGTAGAGCTTCTGCTGTTCCGGTGTCGCCCCTGCGCTCTTCTTGGCCGGGTCGGTGGGGCGAATGGCTTCGTGTGCCTCCTGCGCGTTCTTGGATTTTGTCTGATAGGTGCGCGCTTGTCCGAGGTCCTTGCCGAAGACTTTCTCGATCGTCGCGATCATCTTGGCCTGCGCCTCTTTGGAGAGATTTGTGCTGTCCGTGCGCATGTAGGTAATGAGTCCGGCCTCGTAGAGCTTCTGCGCGATCTGCATCGTGCGCGACGGGCTCATACCGAGGCGCGACGACGCTGCCTGCTGCATGGTCGATGTGGTGAACGGAGCCTTCGGGGAGCGGGCGACCTTGGTCTCTTTGACCTCGACTACGCTCCAAGAATGCTTCTTGGCTGCGGCGAGCGTGGCATCGACGAGAGCGCGATCCCGGGGCTCCTCGCTCATGAGAAGCGTCAGGGGGACTTTCTTCGGCGTCTCTGTCTTGGCAGTGATGCGCCAGTAGGTCTCGGGAACAAAGGCGCGGATCTCGCGTTCGCGCTCCATAATGATGCGGAGCGCGGGAGATTGGACGCGTCCGGCAGAGAGTCCGTAGCGCACCTTCTTCCAGATGAGTCCGGAGAGGTCGTATCCGACGAGGCGGTCGAGGACGCGGCGCGCTTCCTGGGCCTCGCGCAGATGCTGATCGATCGGGCGCGGGTGAGAAGCCGCCTCCTTAATCGCAGATTCGGTGATTTCGTGAAAAACAATGCGCTTTGCGTTCTTTAATTTGAGCAATTCGCTCACGTGCCACGCAATAGCCTCACCTTCGCGATCGGGGTCGGTGGCGAGCATGACAGCGGCAGATTGCTTGGCGAGATCGGAGAGTTCGTGGACGACCTTATCTTTGCCGGGTGTGACAATATAATTGGGTACAAAACCGCCCGCGATATCGATCGCGTTCTTATTGGACTTCGGGAGATCGCGGACGTGGCCGACCGATGCACGCACAATGTATTCCTTTCCGAGATACTTTTCGATCGTCTTGGCCTTCGCCGGAGACTCCACGATCACGAGCGTTTTGCCTTTCGCGCCTGATGACATCGCATCACAAGTATCACACGCGAAACGGTTGTGCAAATTTTTCCTGTCGACAACGTGATTGCGATGCGAAAAAAATGCTCGCACTCGCGCGCATCATCGCTCGCGCATCCATCCATCGCGCGTCTCTCGGATCGCGCCGGCGATCGCGAGGCGCATGAGCGCGATGTTCGCTTCGTCTGCTGCAAGTTCTGCGCGCAGTGCGACCTCGTCTGTGGCGAGCGGTTCGCGGAGAATGAGGAGGATCGCACGCTCGGCATCGGAGTATTCCGCGAGCGTGTCTTCCGAAAAGTGATCCGCATCGCCGGGCGTCTCTGCCGCGTCGATCTCATCGAATCCCAGATGACGGAGGAGGTCTTCGGATGATCGCACCAATCCTGCGCCATCGGCGATGAGCGCGTTGGGGCCGTCGGATGACGGAGAAAAGATGCTTCCTGGCACCGCGAGGACATCGCGATTGTATTCCATCGCAAGCCGGGCCGTGATGAGCGTGCCGGATAGGGCGTCGGCCTCGATCACGAGTGTCGCATGCGCGAGACCGGCCATGATGCGGTTGCGGCGCGGAAAGCTCCACTGCGTCGCACGGAAGTCCGGCTCGTATTCGGTGAGGAGTGCGCCCCCTGCGTCGAGGATGCGCGCGGCAAGCCCGGCGTTCGTGCGCGGATAGATCGCAGCGTCGGTGATCCCGGAACCAGGAACGGCGACCGTCGGCAGTCCGGCCTTGAGCGCCGCCTCGTGCGCGATCGCGTCGATCCCGAGTGCGAGTCCGGAGACGATGACGATCGGATATCCGCGCAGGCCTTCGATGAGGGTGCGGGCGGCATCTGCGCCATAGCTCGTATGCTTGCGCGATCCGACAACGGCGAGCCATGTTCGTTCTGTGCTTGGAAGTTCACCGCGAAGCCAGAGCTGTTTGGGCGGGTCGGTGATCTCGCAAAGAAGCGTCGGGAAGTGCTCTGGTGCAAGCGGGCGGATCTCGTCGTGCGGGGCCATGCAGAGGAGTATAGCGGCTTCGGGTCGGGCTTCCAATCTCGGGCACACGTTGCGGCTGTGCATGTTGCACGAGAGCGAAAGGCGAGTAGCATGGGGCAAGAATCCGAGCCGTCTGCTATGGATGACGAAACGGTCGTACTTTCGCGGATCGCTCGGGTAAAACGGGCGATCGTGGATATCGAATCGGTTGTCGAAAATGCCGAACCGGAGGAATTCCTTGCGCTCATGGAGCACATCAATGCATGTACTGCGAAGATGAAAGTTTGCATCGACAACGGCCTCGAAATGACGGCGCGCGATGTCTACGAACTTGATCTTGCTCGCGATCGGCTGATCGTCGCATATTTCCGCCTTCGCTTTATCGGAGGCCATTCCCGCGATCCTTGATTCGCGGGTTTTTGCATCCAGGCGGATCGCATAGCTGAACGATACCGCTTTCCCTCGAGGGCGTGTTTTGTTATGATGCCGCCATATGTTGGATATCAAATTCATCCGCGAGAATCCTGATCTCATCAAGGCCGCAGTCGTCAAAAAGCACCTCGACCTCGATGTCGACGAACTCCTCGCCACCGAAGCGCGCCGCACCGCGCTCTTGCTCGAGGTCGAAGGGATGCGTGCCGAACAGAACGCCGCAACGGACGCGATCGCCAAGGCTTCGCCTGAGTCGCGCGGCGAGATGATTGCGACGATGAAAGCGCTGAAGGATCGTCTCTCGCTCAAGGAGGAGGAGCTCAAGAGCGTGATGGAGGTCTGGCGCAATCTTATGCTTCGCGTGCCGAACGTTCCCGATGTGTCGGTCCCGGAAGGGGATTCCGACGCGCAAAATCTCGAGGTACGCAAATGGGGAGAACCGCGTACGTTCGATTTCGAGCCCAAGCATCATGTGGATCTCATGCTCGCGCACGACATGGCCGATCTCGATCGCGGCGCGAAGGTCGCCGGATTCCGCGGATATTTTCTCAAGAACGACGGCGCGCTTCTCTCTTGGGCGATCTGGCAGTATGCGCTCGATCATTTTGTGAAGAAGGGGTGGACGCCGCTCATTGTCCCTTCGATGGTCCGCCGGGAGGCATTCCTTGGGACAGGATATCTTCCGCAGGGCGAAGAGGACCTCTATCGCACGCAGGATGGCGATTTTCTTGCGGGAACGGCCGAAGTCGCAACGATGGCGTATTTCCAGGACGAGATCCTCGACAAGAGTGCTTTTCCGATGAAGTTCATCGCGTTCTCGCCGTGTTTCCGCCGCGAGGCTGGCGCGCACGGCAAAGATACGCGCGGCTTGATCCGCGTGCATGAATTTTTCAAGCTCGAGCAGGTCGTGCTCTCGGAAGCCAATCACGAAACGTCGGTCGCGCTCCACGAGGAGCTCACCAAGAATTCCGAAGAACTGCTCCAGGGGCTCAATATTCCGTATCACGTGGTCGTGAACTGCGGCGGCGATCTCGGACTCGGTCAGGTAAAGAAGTATGACATCGAGGCGTGGGTCCCGGCAGAGCAGACCTATCGCGAGACGCACTCATCATCGTATTTCCACGATTTCCAGACGCGCCGGCTCAACATTCGTTACCGTGATGACGACGGCAAGCTCCGCTTCGTCCACTCGCTCAATAATACGGCGGTCGCTTCGCCTCGCATCCTCGTTTCGATCATCGAAAATTATCAGAACGCCGACGGCACGATCACGGTTCCGGAACCGCTCCAGAAATATCTCGGAAAATCGGTCATCGGGGGGTAGGCTTCGTCCTGTATGCACGTGGCGGGAAGAAGGATCATCCGTTCGCGAGCGTCGCAGCAGCGCCGTATCGACGCGGTGTTTGCGTTCGGAATCCGCACCTTCCTTGTTGCCGCGCTTCTCTATGGCGATATCGCCTGGATCGCGATGCAGCCTGATCTCCAGATCGAAAAAGTCACGGTCGCCGGAACTCGGGCGATCGACCCGGATGCGCTTGCGGGGATCGCGCGCGATCACTTGGAGCGCGATTTTCTTCCTGCGCTCTCGTATGAGAGCGAGTTTTTTGCTCCGACCGACGCGATCGCTGCGACGATCCTTGCAGAGTACCCGCGCATTGCACGCGCGGAGGTGATTGCGGCAGAGCAGATCGTTCGCGTTGATGTCACCGAATATGGCCCGGCGTATCTGTGGTGTGGATGGGGCAGCCCACGGATAACCGCGAGCGTACCGCACGATGAGTCTGATTCCCCCGAGAGCGCCACGACATCGAGCGAGGAGGTGCTTCGCCCGATGCGAGAGGAGTGTCTTTTTGCCGATGAGCGCGGGTATCTTTTTGCCCACGCTGCCGCATATTCTGGATCTCCGTTCGTCAGATTTTTCACCACGCCGACGTCGACCGATCCGTCCGTGCAGGCGACGGAAATTCCAGATGCATCGCAGGGGGTGCGCCGCGCGATCGGGACCGCAATGCTCTCGCCTGAGGAGTTTTTGCGCGTGACGACGCTTCTTCAGCATCTTCGGGCGGTCGGACTCACACCCCGCAGCGTAACGGCGATCGGGGAGGGTGATTATGAGATCGCAACAGAAAAGACTTGGACGCTGCTCTGGGCGAGCGAGCTTCCCCCCGAAGAATCGGTCGAGCGCCTTGACCGTGCCCTAACGGCCATCGAAAGCGATCACACATCGGAGGAGCCGGTCCGCGTTGTCGATCTGCGCTTCGGCAACAAGATCTTCTACCGGTAGTTGCTTTGCGCAGCGCTTGCCCTGCTTTTGGGCGCTGGGGTGCGCGTGATATACTTTTCCCATGGGCCCTTTCATCCTCGCGAAGGATTATCTCGTGTGGCACTACTCACGCGCGGTGCTTGATATGGCGTATGTGTGGCGGAACTATCTCTGGTTCCTGAACCACATGTTCTCCGTGCCGGAGGTCGCACTGTCGCTGTTTTCGCCATTCCGGCGGCTTCAGGAAAAAAAGGTGAACATCCTGCTGCATCCGGAGGATTACGCCGCGAACATCGTGGTCAATATCATGATGCGCATCGTCGGAACCATCATGCGCACGGCGCTGCTTTCGATCGCGCTCATTCTTTTTGCGTTCGTGTTCGGCTTCGGCGCGTTCATGTTCCTTCTCTGGTTTGCGCTGCCGGTCCTGATCCCGTATTTCCTTATCACGTCGCTCCGGCTGCTCTTCTTCTGATCCTATGTTCAACGCCGAGTACGACATCTTTCGCGACCCGAGCTACCGCTTCGCTCCTGCGATCCGTCTCGACGCGATGTTCCCGCCGAACATCCGCGCGTGGATCTCGCGCGTGTCGGGCGCCGTCGTCCTCGTCTTTCTTTTGCTTTCGATCGTGCCGTACGTGCTTTCGCGGCTGCCGTCGTTCGAGCCGATCGCCAAACAAAATCCGATCGCGCATCAGCTGCTCGAGCGGCTTGGCGTGTTTGACCCCGCGCCGCTCGCCGTGCCGGATGTGGTGCTTGTCCCGGGCGTGTTGCCGGGCTCCGATGGCGTTGCGCTTCCGCTCAATCCCGCATCGCCAAAAGGGAACGCGGTATTTTTGGTTTTCCTTGCGATCTGGCTCTCGATGAAGATGCTCCAGTTCTATTGGCGCTCGTACTACTATCATGTCGAGGGATTGCTGGAGCGCGGCGAGAGCGGCGCACAGACGCCATACACGACTCCGAACTACGAGGTGTGCTGGATCTACTATCGCACCAAGCACGGCGATCTCGTGAAAAGCTTTTTGGAGTCGCCGTTCGGTGCGCATATCATGCTGCGCCTCGGATTCTCTCCTGAAACGGCGAAGGAGTTTCTCGCAGGCCGCACGCAGATCCTCGATGCAACGCAGCATTACGGCGATCTCAAAAAGGTATTTACTCTGCGCGACCTCGTTGCGTTTCTTGTCGCCAAGGACCCCGACTTCTATCAATTTCTCTTTGAGCGCGGAATCCGCGAGCGTGAGCTCGTTGGCACGACCGAGTGGGTCGAGCGCGATCTCAAGAAGCGCAAGCAGCAGGAGCGCTACTGGGGCAAGGTGAAGCTCGGCCAGTCGACCTCGTTCGGCGCGGAATGGGCGTACGGCGGCGCGTATGTGCTTGGCAAGTATGGCCGCGACCTTTCGCAGCAGGCGATCGGTGGCGGATCGAATTTCCGCTTCGTATATGGCAACGATCAGATTCATCAGCTTGAGATCATTCTCGCTCGCGCCAAAGAAGCGAACGCACTTTTGGTCGGAGAAGAGGGGACCGGCAAGATGGACGTCATCCTCGATTTTGCCCGCGACATCATGAACGGGTATGTAAATCCCAACCTGAAGCACAAGCGCGTCATGGCGTTCGACACGAAGGGTCTCCTCTCGAGCATGCAGACGAAGGCCGACTTCGAAACCGAGATGCTCCGCGTGATGACCGACGCTGCAAATGCGGGGAACATCATTCTCGTGATCGAAGACCTTCCGGGACTCATTCTCGGTGCGCACGCACTCGAATCGGATATCATGGCGCTCATCGATCCGTTCCTCCAGGGAAAGACGATCCAGATCATCGCCACGGCCGACAATACGCGCTATCACCAGTTCATCGAGCCAAACAATGCGATCATGCAGCGCTTCGAGAAGGTCGTGCTCACCGAGCCCGAGGAAGAAGCGCTGATCCGCGTGCTCGAAGAAGTCGCCGAATCGACCGAGCGCCGCAACCCTGTCTACTTCACGTATCCTGCGATCGTCGAGATCATCAAGTGTGCCCAGAACTATTTCACCGATGGGGTGATGCCCGACAAAGCGATCGACATCATGGTCGAGCTGACGCCGACGGTTCTTGCGAAAGGCGGGCGTCTAGTCAAGAAGATGGATGTCCTCGAGTTCGTACACGAGAAGACCAAGATCCCGATCGGGAACATCGGCGCTGAGGAGCGCGACAAGCTGCTCCATCTCGAAGACCTCCTGCAGAAATACGTTGTCGGGCAGCATGAAGCGCTCGTGTACGTGGCCAATGCGATGCGCCGCTCGCGGGCTGGCGTGCGCAATCAGAATCGTCCGATCGGCGCGTTTCTCTTCCTTGGTCCGACGGGTGTTGGCAAGACTGAGACGGCGAAAGCTCTCGCGACGGTCTTCTTCGGCAACGAGAATGCGATGGCACGCATCGACATGTCCGAGTATCAGGGTGATGACGGCCTGAATCGCATGATCGGCACGCAGGAGGGCGAGCTTGGAACGCTTCCGGTCATTCTGAAAGAGCAGCCCTACGGCGTTCTCTTGCTCGACGAGTTTGAGAAGACCAATCCCAAGGTGCTCGATCTCTTCCTGCAGATCCTCGACGAAGGCGTATTCCACAATGCGCAGGGGAAGAAGATCAACGCGCGCAACATCATCTTCATTGCGACATCGAACGCCGGCGCGCAGGTGATCCGCGAGGCAGTGCGCCAGGGGGTCGATCTCTCTCTCGCGAAGAAAGAGATCATCGACCGCGTCATCGATGCGGGAAAGCTCAAGCCTGAGCTCCTGAATCGCTTCGACGGCGTCGTTCTGTATCATCCGTTGACGCGCGAGGAATATCGCCAGATCGCGGTCCTCATGCTTGAAAAGCTCAAAAAGCGTTTGAAGGACAAGAGCATCGATCTCCATGTGAACGACGTGCTCGTGGAAGCGCTGCTTGCGCGCGGAGTGGATCCTGAGTTCGGCGCGCGTCCGATGGCGCGAGCGGTGCAGGAGATCGTCGAGCAGAAGGTGGCAGAGAAGATCATCGCTGGAAAACTTTTGCCGGGATCTGTTCTCGAGTTCAGCGAAGAGGATTTTCGCGATATTCTTGCTGCGCCGATGGCGGGGATCTCGAATATCGATACGACTGGCGCGCAGACGGTCGATCCGATGATGATGCAAAGTGCTCCCCAGCCGCAGCCGATGCCGCCTCAGTATGCGCAGCCATCGCAGCAGAATTATGCGCCGCCGATGCCGCAGCCGGGACAGTGGGAATACCAAGTCGCGCAGCAAGCTCCTGCTCCGCAGATGCCGATCACTCAGGCAGAGGGGCAGTACATTCCGCCACAGGGGCCATATCAGTCTCAATCGTCACAACAGTATGCTGCGGGACCGCAGCAATATCCGACGTCGAACGGCCAGCAGCCGCAGCCGATGCCGCCTCAGTATGCGCCGCAGTTCAATCCGGGAGCAGCCGGGCAGTATCCGCAGGGAGCTCCGCAGTACTATCAAGCGCCGCAGACGCCGTTCTACTCGGTCCAGAATCCGCAGCAAATGATGTATGCGCCACCTCCGCCGCAACCGATGCCACCGCAGAATTCGGGCGTATATCCTGATCTTGCTGGGCCACCCGCGCCTGCGTATCCCGCCGACCCTAATCAATCTCCTCCGCCTCCGCCGCAGGCGGGCGCATAGAAAAAACCGCCGAAAGGCGGTTTCTGTACCTAGGAATGATTAGTTCAAGCTGCCTCCACTGCCGCACACTCTCGGAGATGACTTCCTGACTTCAGGCGCCTGGTCCTGAATGATCGTGATCGGAATTCGAAGCACGCTCGTGTTATCGAGACGGACATGCGCTTGCAAGGATGCTTCATCTGGCATTTCCAGGAGATAACTTATGTACACGAGGGGCTTCAAAAGCAATTCGTTGTTGTGCCAGACAACAACTGACGGTGTATTTACAAAGAATGAAGCATAGCAGCCACACCCTCCGTACCCTGCTTCGCCGTAGTGGATGCTTTGGATGGTGGTTTCCACAACTGATATCCCAGTCGTGTTATCGTTATCGACAGCACGTTCGCGGTCACCTGCGATACGATGCTCGTAGGAAAATTTGATCTGCTCTCCCACTTCGAGTGGGATGCACCTCCGAAGAGCGGCTAGCCGCTCGGCCCTCTCTTCGTTCGTTCCATAGGAAAATTTGATCTGCTCTCCCGCTTCAACATTGATCGCACTCATGTCAGCTTCACCTACTGTTGATTGACTCCGGGACGAAAACTAGAATATAATCGAAAAATGTCAAGTTTTTGGGACCGGCTCACTGGTTATTCATCGCGCGGATGCTCGATTTTCCTGCATTGGCATACGCACGCATAGAAAAACGACGCATCAGGTGATGCGTCGCGTTTGTTTGTATTCCTCAGAGCTGTCGAATGCCGGGTGTTTCCGAAAGATCATAGTCGTTCCGGATGAGCTCCGAATCTGGCGGAAGGAGCGTGATGGGGATCTGAAGACCATCATCCTTACGACCTCCGAGATTTCGAAGACCTCTGGGTTCTACATGCGCATTCCATGCGAGGCCGAATCCGGAAAGGTAGAGTAGCGGTCTTCGTTCAAGTCTGATGTACTCGTCCCATAAGAAGAGCGTCGGGATCGAGACGAAGACTTGTGCAAAACGATCCATGCTATTATAACCCATTTCGCCGAAGTTGATCGCTTGCACGATGCCTTGTGCAATCGAGGCACCAATTGCGCCGGTGTCTGGCACGTCAGCGGAACGATCCCGTCCGATGTCGTGACGGTAGATGAATGCGATAGGTTTCCCGATCGTAAATGGGATGTTTTTGCGGATCCGTCCGAGGACCTCGTTGTGCTCTTCGTCTGTGAGCGGTTTCGGGTGGCCGATACTCATGCGTGCTCCTT
>DATIBL010000087.1:0-11163 GCA_035457505.1 Minisyncoccota bacterium
CGTTCCGCGGACGAGTGCGAGGATCGATGTCGGGACCTGCTTGGTGGCCTGCCCTTGACGAGTTCGCGAGCAATACGCGTTACGCTCCTAGTTCTAGCATCAGGCATCATGCCCGTCAACCCCGTGAACGGGCATCTGTCAATAGTACGCCGAAAAGACACAAAAGCGCTCTATGAAGCGCTTTTGTCGGAGACCAAGATGTTCAAGATCCTTCCTGGGACAAAGATATGTTTCGCGATCGTCTTTCCCTCGAGCCAGCGCGAGACCTCCGGCATGCGGATCGCCTCCGCAAGAACGGCGTCTGCCTGCGCATCAGAATCAACCGTGAGCGTGGCGCGAAGTTTGCCGTTTACTTGGATCGCAATGATCGCATGCGCATCCTGCGCGCGTGTCGGATCATAGGTCGGCCAGGTGGAGGCGTGGATCGATCCGGTGTTCCCGATCTTCTCCCAGAGCTCTTCCGCGAGATGCGGCGCAAATGGTGCGAGAAGTTTGAGGAAGATTTCAAGTCCTGCGCGATCGAGTGCAAGACCATTTTCCTTCCGTGCGGTATTGAGAAGGATCATCATTTGCGAGATCGCGGTATTGAATGAGAACTGCTCGATATCCGCTCCGACCTTTGCGATCGATTTCTCGAGAATGACGGCGGTCTCTGGGTCTGTTGCGATTCGATTCGTCGTGATCCATGCAAGAACAGCATCGTTGACCCGGTCGAGAAAACGCCGGGCACCCATCATGTTGTCGGTGTTCCATGCGATCGCTTGCGCGAAGGGCCCCATAAACATCTCGTACACGCGGAGCGTATCCGCGCCGAATGCCGCGACGATCTCGTCCGGATTGATGACATTGCCGTAGCGCTTGGACATCTTTCGTCCATCGGAGGCCATGATGAGGCCGACATGCTGGAGTCGCGTAAATGGCTCGATGTGCGAGACAACGCCCTGGTCGTAGAGGAATTTGTGCCAGAATCGCGCATAGATGAGATGCCGCGTTGCGTGCTCTGCACCGCCAACATAGAGATCAACGGGCGACCAGTAGGATTCCTTCGCGGGGTCGACGAGCGCATCGGCGTTGGAGGGGTCAATATAGCGGAGATAGTACCAGGACGATCCAGCCCATTGCGGCATCGTGTTGGTCTCGCGCTTCGCCGGTCCACCGCATCGCGGGCATGTCGTGTTGACCCAGTCAGAAATATCCGCGAGTGGAGACTCGCCCGTACCGGTCGGCGCATAGGATTCGACATTCGGGAGCTCGACGGGAAGATCGGTGATCGGTACGGCAACCGCGTCGGTGCGTTTTGCCCGCAGGATCTCAGAGAGCAGCTCTGGCGATGCTTGTGCTCGGAAATGTCCGAAGCCCTTCCAGATCTTGAACTGCCAGTCGCGCGGAAGCGATCCGCGGGTTTTCTTTGGGATGAGTTCGTCGTCGTCCGAGATAAGAAGCGTGACGGCGTGCGCCATGGTTCCTGCGCGGTCCGTATCGAGCGGCGCCATCCAGAAGCGCTCAAGCGCGTCGACATCAACTCCCTTCCCTTCCATGCGCTTTTTGATGTCCTTCCAGTCCCTGCTCTCTCGCTCGCCGATCGCCGATGCGACGAGAAAGATATGCTTCAGAGGATTCTTGGAGCGCTTTTCGAGTGCGTGAAGGAGCGCCTTGGAGCCGAGGCTGTGCGTGATCGCAATGTCGTCCTCGCCGAATTCAGCAAGGACCGGCTCGATGACCGCGAGCCATTTTGCGAGATCGGGATGTTTGGGGTCGGGAAGCTCAGGGGCGATAACCTCGAATCCGGCTTCTTCAAGCTTCGCGCGGAGCCATGGGAACCACACGTCTGTCGGATCGGAGTCAAAACCGTGGACGATAAGGGCTTTTTGCTTTTTTGCTCCGCAGGCCGCGCAATGCACGATCGGGATCGGTTCACCCCAGTAGCGTTGGCGGGAGAAGACCCAGTCGCGGAGCTTGTAGGTGTTGGTGATCCTGCCTCCCACCTTCCCTGCGATCGCACGTTTTGCATCCTCGGAGGACATGCCGGTGAACTCGCCGCAATCGACAAGCGTTCCTGAGCCGCAATATGGCGTGCTCACATCTTTCGAAGCGTGCGCTGCGTCGCTTGTGACGACGATGCGTTTTGGGAGGCTGAACGCGTCTGCGAATGCGCCGTCACGCTCATCGTGCGCGGGAACGGCCATGATCGCACCGGTGCCGTAGTGTGCAAGGACATAGTCGGCAACGAAGACCGGAAGCTTTTCGTTGTTTGCGGGATTGATCGCAACGACACCGTCGATCTGGACGCCGGTCTTCTCCTTCCCCTCCGCGGTGCGGTCGATCTCGGTCTTCACAGCGGCAGTCGTTTGATATGCGCGGATCGCAGCAGCGTTTTTTGCCTTTGGAAGCAGTTCTGCAAGCAGTGGATGTTCCGGCGCAAGAACAAGATATGTTGCACCAAAGAGCGTATCGGGGCGAGTGGTGAATGCGGTGACGGTCGCGAGCGATCCTCCGTCTGGTGTAGCGAGCGCGAAGTCGATCTCTGCCCCCTCGCTCTTTCCGATCCAGTTGCGCTGGCTTTCTTTGATCGCGTCTGGCCAGTTCAGCGCGTCGATATCTTCGAGCATGCGGTCTGCATAATCACGGATGCGCAGTACCCATTGGCGCATCGGCTTTTTCTCGACGACGCTTCCGCAGCGCTCGCACTTGCCGTCCTCCAGATCTTCGTTCGCAAGTCCCGTTTGGCATGATGGGCACCAGTTGATCGGCTCATAGGACTCGAACGCAAGACCTTTCTCGAAGAGTTTGAGGAAGATCCACTGCGTCCATTTGTAGTATGCGGGATCAGTCGTGTTGATCTCTCGGGTCCAATCGTAGCTGAAGCCGATCTGCTCAAGCTGCTCCTTGTAGCGGGCGACGTTCTTGGCGACGGCCTTGCTGGGATGGGTTTTGTTCTTGATCGCGTAGTTCTCTGCCGGGAGGCCAAACGCGTCCCAGCCCATCGGATGCAGTACACTCGCGCCGCGCATCCGCATGTAGCGCGCATAGACATCGCTTGCGATGTAGCCTTTTGGGTGTCCGACATGGAGTCCCTCGCCCGACGGGTACGGGAACATGTCGAGGACATAGCATTTTGGGGCTTTGGGATCGATCTCTGCCGGCGTGCGCGAAAGGCCGGATTTCGCCCAGCGTTCACGCCATTTTTTCTCTATATCTTGATGATCGTAATTTCCCACGATCAGTGCATAATACCGAGGAATATAGCCACTCTGCAAGGATGATTGACAATATGTTCATATAGATGTATAATTCAACAGTATTTTTGTTCCCCAACAGATGGAGGTATGTGATGCAAACCGGAATGATTCTTGCCCCGCTTTTGCTGGTGTTCATTTTTGCCCTGATCGCTTGTCGGCCCCGAACCGATCCGGCAAAGCAGAGCGCCGTGAAGCCCTGCGACAGCGAAGCGCCCATCCCGATGGATGAGCTTGCGAAGCGGCTCGCGCAGAAGTCCGAACCATACAACTGATACGCTCTCCCTACAAAAGACCCGCTTTCGCGGGTCTTGTTTTAAATCTTGAATTCGATCACATCGCCGTCCTGGACGATATACTCCTTCCCTTCCGTGCGGACAAGTCCCTTCTCTCGGGCGGCAGCGTACGAGCCGGAGTCGAGAAGTGTTTTCCAGTTGATGACCTCGGCGCGGATGAATTTGTCTTTGAAATCCGTGTGGATCGCCATGCCCGCTTCGGGAGCGCTTGAACCTCGCTTCACCGTCCATGCGCGACTCTCGTCTCCGCCGGTTGTGAAATAGGTCATCAGGCCGAGGATGTCGTATGCGCCGATGATGAGGTCGTTGATCCCGTCGTCTTTGGCGCCGAGCTCCTCGCGAAATGCTTCGCGCTCTTCCCCCTCGAACTGATTGAGTTCATCCTCAATCTTTGCGTCAACGATGACGAATTTTGCGTTCGCGCGAGCAAAATATGCCATGAGTTTCTCCCAGCGCTCGTCCTTGATCTCATCGAGGTTCGTACTTCCGGCACGCTTGTTGAGTGCATAGAGAACAGGCTTCATGGTGATGAGTCCGAGCTGGCGCACGAACGGAAGCTCTCCAGGATCGATCGATGCTGTGCGCGCCCAGTTTCCCGCGTTGAGAACGGCCAGGACCTTTGCGAGGCCTGCGTCTTCGGCGATCGCGATCTTATCGCCGCGCTTCACGTCGCGCGAGATGTTCGTGCGTCGCTTCTCGACGGTTGCGAGGTCGGCGAGCACAAGCTCAGCGCCGATCACTTCGATATCGGAAAGCGGGTCGATCTTTCCGTCGACGTGGATGATGTCGGCATCGTCAAAGATGCGCACGACCTCGGCGATCGCGTCGGTTTCGCGGATATGTGCAAGGAATTGGTTGCCGAGTCCCTGCCCTTCTGACGCACCCTTCACCAGCCCGGCAATATCGACAAACTCCACGATCGCTGGAACGGTTTTCTTCGAGGCCGAAAAGGCGGAGAGTTTCGCGAGGCGATCGTCCGGAACGGTGACCACGCCGACCGAAGGGTCGATCGTGCAGAATGGGTAGTTGGCAGTTTCGGCGCCCTTTTTGGTCAGTGCGTTAAAGAGGGTCGATTTCCCGACGTTTGGCAGCCCGACGATGCCGACGGAGAGTGACATAGACGGCCAGTATGCGGCATTTTGGGTGAAGTATCAAGAAGCACCGAAAATACCCCCGAAACCGAAAAAGAAACCCCGCAGAAACTGCGGGGTGGATGTTCGAATGAATAAGCCATCACGATGCTGGCTGCTGTGCGGCCGCGCTATCGCGGGCGGCGCGCTCGGCCTGCATCCAGGCATGGCACTTGCGGATCGCAGCTTCGGCGCTGCTTTCGTATTCGAGCTCAGTTTGTGTCTTGAACTTTTCTGGGTACTGAACGCTCTCGCCAGTACTCAAGAGGCGTACGAGCTCAGGGGTGATCTCCGGGCGATGGCCGAAGAGGTAGTGCCGAGCAAGCTCGATGTAACCGGCGATCATGAGGAGCCAGCTTGGCGCGACCCATCGGGGCGGCTTTGCTCCCGTCACTTTTGCGACCAGCGTGAGAAAGTCGAACCAGGTGAGCATGTCTCCCCCGAGCACATAGTGTTCGTTGCGGCGGCCCTTGTGATAGGCCGTCACATGCGCGCGGGCGACATCCTCGACATCGCAGAATTCGAGCGCTCCCGGAAGAGCGAGGCGCAGATCCTTGGCGTTGAAGAGTCTGCTGTAGTGGCCGTGATAGTCGTATTTGCCGATCACGATGATCGGATGCAGTACGACGACAAAAAGTCCTCGTCTGGCAACATCGTAGAGCTCAATCTCGGCTTGGCGCTTGGTGCGGATGTATCCAGAGTCGATCGTGGCGATCCGCTCCGGGGTGCTGATCGCTTGCTGGGGCAGCGTGGCGCCAGTTGACGTGTGAATGAATTTCTTCACGCCGCGCTTGAGTGCGACATGCGCGAGGTTGCGCGTTGCGAGTGCATTGTCTTTCCACTGCTCGGGGTCCGGCCAATAGGAGACATTTCCTGCCACATGGAAGATTGCATCGACGCCGTTCGGGATGGCCGCGTGCACGGACTCTCGATCGAAAAGATCGACCTCTTGAAAGCGGATCGGATAATCCTTAAGCTGCGCGATGTTCGAGCTCTTGCGATGAAGGCACACGACATCCCAGCCATCCTGGAGAAGGACATCGATCAGGTTGCGTCCGAGGCAGCCGGTTCCGCCGGTTACGTATGCGAGCATAGGAGTTCCTTCTGAGTAAGATCGAGCGTCTTCAGACTGCGTTCGAGGTCGCGATCGAGAAAGCCGCGGGTGACGAGAAACTCGAGCAGTTCGAATGGGTAGAGCCAGGTCTTGCGATCGGCCTTTCCCTCGCGGATCAGCTGAGCGAATTCTTTCTCGAAGCTCGTGTGTCCGTGGTGCTTGATGTCGAGGATGAGCATCGGCAGGATGAGCAGGCTGTTTGTCGTCGCGGGGGTACCCGAAACGAGATTCGCTGAGCGGATCTCCTCTTCGCTGACGCGCCACCAATCGAGCGGGAAAAGAAAACTGTCGCGATCCCCTTCCTTCTCGATGTGATTGAGCTGTGCATGTGTGAGGCCCGAGAGGATCGGACGTCCCGCTGCGAATCGCTTGCCGATGTCGTAAATGAGCTCGCCCTCGGCGTAGTCGACGATGCCGTAGCTTTCTTTCTTCGTCGCGCAAAGTTCGAGGAATGCATTGCGGAGCACCGCTTTGAATTCGTTGATATGCGAGTTGATGATGACAAGCTCGGTGTGTGTCCGCGCTGCGATCGACACGGCGTTCTCAATGGCAATCGGGCTCATAAAGCCGGTGTTCACCAGGACGCAGGTGATCGTGAGCTTCGGATGCTCTCGCCGGACGCGATCGAGAAGATACGCGCTGTCCTTGCCGCCGGAAAGCAAAATGATCGCTTCCTGGAGTGTATCAAGATCAACTGGCGCCTTCACCAGTGGCTGCACAGTGGCGGCAGCGCGCGCGGCGGTCGTGCGGCATTCCCCGCAGAGTCCATCCACGAGATCTCTGGTGAGGATACAGCGTGCGCAGCGTTTTTGGCGCGAGACGAACGGCCGAATAAGTGGCCAGATCCATCGCGCGAGCCATTCAAGTGTTTTCATGTGTGATCGCCTCATTCGTGTGAAGCGGAAGGAGAACAAATCCGGAAAAATTGTACTGACAAACAATGAATCAGTCAATATCCAATTGGATACTTATGACTCTTCCTGCATCAGCTTCTGGATCTGATCTTTGTACTCTCCCATCACAGACATCGTCGCCGCCATCTGATCCTTGCCGCTATCCATCTCGGCCTTGATCTTGACCGCGATCTCCTGGAAGAGCTCGGGGTTTTTGGTAACAACCTTAATGATCTTTTCCTGCTCTTCTTTCGGGAGCGCGGAAAGTTTGGACTGCAAAAGCTTGCGGATCAATAGTTCTTTGAACATAGAGTGCCAGTATATCGGGCGCGATGCATTGCTGTAAATATGGACAACAAACGAAAAAGCGCCCTTATGGCGCCTTCCTCTGCTCGCTTTCTCCTGAACTACGCTGTTCCAAGGCGCGTCTTGATCTTGCGAACGACGTCCTCGATGTTCCAGTCGGATTTGACGAGGAAGTCGTACGATCCCGCCTCGGTAGCCTGAGCGACCTTGTCGGGGTCGTTGATATTGGTGAGCAGGATGACCGATGCGCTCTTTCCCCATTCTTTGTCTTCGCGCAGCTTCTCAAGCATGGTGAGGCCGTCCATGACGGGCATCATGAGGTCGAGAAGAATCAGGTCGGGATGTTCCGCAAGCGCGATATCGAGACCCTCCTGGCCGTTCTTGGCTTGGAAGACCTGGAAACCTTCAAACGACAAAATGTCCGACACCGCATTGCGAAGCGGCGCTTCATCTTCGACGATCAGGACCTTTTTTGACGATGCGGCTTCGGGCATGGTGATGGTGAGGTCTGTTAGACCCCGGCGCTCTGAGCGAGTGCGTATTCGATGTCGTTGACGATCTGATTGATATCGAAGTCAGACTTGGTGTAGTAGTTCGAAACGCCAAGTTGAAGGTATGAGCGAACATTGGTCGTCGACGCGGTGTTGGAGACCACGAAGATCGGAATGTTCTTCCATTCGGGGTGGTTCTTCACCTGCACAACGAAATCGAGTCCGTTGCCGCTTCCGAGCAGGTAGTGGTCGAGCCAGATGACATCGACACCGCCCATATTCTCGAGCTGCTTGATGCCGTCATCGACAGTGGAAACCACGATCGGCTCGAAGCCGCGCTCACTGAATGCCTCGCGGACAGCTTTTGCGAGCTGTCGTTCGTCCTCGAGGACAAGGATCTTTCTGGTTGGTTCTTGCATGCTGCTCATATTACACTCTGGGGATTCGCGGGACAAGTGAAAAACTCAACAATTAAAGGGCTAACTGAGGCCCTTGGAGCCCGTCTTCTTGGGCATTCCGGCCAAAGGCAGGAGAACATGGAAGGTTGTGCCGTTGTTTTCTTCGGATTCAAACCAGATACGGCCGCCAGATGCCTCGACGATCGCTTTGACGATATACATGCCGAGCCCGGTACCCTCGGTGTCTTTTTGGCGGACGTTGTCGGCACGGAAAAGCTTTTCGAAGATCTTGTCGTGCTGGCTTATCGGGATGCCGTAGCCGTTGTCGGAGACGCGGATATAGAGATCGGGATCGCGCTTGGAGACTTCGACCTCCACGTGTCCCCCGGCTTGCGTATATTTGACCGAGTTCGAAAGGAAATTCTGGAAGATGATGCGCAGAAGTTTGGGATCGGCGCTGTAGGTGCCGACGGAGGGGTCGTAGATGCGCGTGACGGTTTGTTGCTTCTCAGTGATCTGCGGCGTGAGCTCCATGAGAACGCTGTCGGAGATCTCCATCGGGTCGACCGGCTCGGGCTCGATCGCGAACGTCCCAAGATCGATGCGGGAGACGTTTAGGAGCGCGTTGACGAGATCGACCATGCGAAGATTTCCTGCATAGATCTCTTTGACGTACTGCTTCTGCTTTTCGTTGAGCTCGCCGACATACTTCGAGAGCAGCATTTCCGAGTACCACCGGATGGCAGAGAGCGGCGTGCGCAGCTGATGCGATGCAAGAGAGACGAACTCGGTCTTTGCGCGATCGATCTCCTTGCGCTGGGTGATGTCCTGGCAGACGCTCACATAGAAGATGATCTGGCCGTTGTCGGATATCGGGAAGATCGAGAATTCCGCCTGATATTCGCTGCCGTCTTTGCGGCGGTTGAAAAGATCTTCGGTGCGGAAAGTGTAGCCGGCGGTGATCTTTTCCCACATCTCCTGGAAGATCTCGGGTTTGGTTTTGTCGTTCTTTAAGAGCTTGGGGTTGCGTCCGAGTGCTTCGTCTGCGCTGTGGCCGTTCAGCTTCTCCCACGCTTCGTTGACGTAGATGATCGTCGCGTCAGGCTTGGTGATCGCAACGGCTTCGGTCGAGGAATCGACCGCCTTTTGGAATTTCTTCACGTTCTGGATCTCTGCCTCGATCTTTACGCGGGCTTCTTCGAGCTCGGTGGTGCGGCTCTGGAGAACTTCCTGCACGCGCTTTTCGTTGGAGATGTCGCGCATGATCCCGGCACAGCGGAGCGGGGCGTTTCCATCGAACATCGCTCGCCCGCGATCCTCGACCCAGATGTATTCGCCGTTCTGCTTTTTGATGCGATATTCGACGGCATACTCCGGCGTGCGCTTCTTGAGATGGTAGTCCATCGTGCGCTTCACGCCTTCGAGATCGTCGGGGTGGATGCTTTCGAGCCAGAACGCCATCTTTTCCGAAAGATCGCGATCGCCGTAGCCGAGCATGGCCATGAGGTGGCCGGAGAAGAAGATCTCGTTCTGGGGAACGCGATAGTCCCAATACCCTGCGCCGGAGCCCCGAAGTGCAAGCTCGGCCTCGCTTGCTTGTGCGAGGGCGCGCGCGATCTTGCGCCTCGCGTCTTTTGCAAATGCAAAATACGGCGGCAGTACGGAAACGAACATTCCGAGGATCGTGAGCGCAGTGAGGAATGAGATGCCTCCGACCGCCCAGGGAAGATATTCTGCGTACCCGGTCCCGGGAAATGTCCACACAACCCAAGTGAGAAATCCGCCGACAACAAGAAGGATGATCGGAACGAGAACGATGATAACAAGGCCGCCCGACGGCAGTCTTTCGGGGGGTCTTTCCCCTCGCGATCCTGTACGCGATTCATCCATATTCCTTTCAGTCATTGTACATCCTTGCTTCACCATACGATAGCGAAAGGTGGGGAAAATGGCCGGAAGCATCCGCGTGGAGAATGCTCCCCGAGAAAGCCTTTACAACCCGAGCCCAAGGGGTAGTCTGAGCACAGAAGTGATCCTACGACCGAAAAGAAGGAGCAAATAATGTCCGCATCGACCGGTAGTTCGCAAGGGAGTTCCGCTATGCACCTTCCCCGTCTTCTCGTGTTTGACACGAGCGTCCTCATGCATGATTCACGTTCGCTTGTCTCGTGCGATACCGACGACATCCTGATCACGGATGTGGTCTTGAATGAGCTCGACAACAACAAGAACGGTTTTGGGGAGCAGAATCGGAACGCCCGTGCTGCTTCACGGTATCTCGATCTGCTGAGTTCGAAGCTCGATATTGCGGCGTTTGATGACGGCGTCCCTCTCGCACTCACCGGCCAGAAGCAGGCCAAAGGCCGTTTCTATCTCGAGTCTGAGACTGTCGCCCAGTCGCTGCGCGCGCAGCTCGCAGAAATGCCGAACAACGATCATCGCATCATTGCTCTTGCGGAATACTACAAGATGCATATGGAAGGTCGCTGGTCCGACGTGCTGGTGATCTCGAACGACGTGAATTTCCGGATCGCCGCGCGTCGTCGAGGACTTATGGCCGAGCAGTATGTGAGCGACCACCACGAGTCGGATGACGAGGTCATTTCCCCGAACGTCCACGAACAGCATGGCGATTTCTGGGAGAAGCTCCCAGACCTGACGTCCTTCAAGAAGGGTGCCGAGACGTTCTATACGTTCAAGAAGCTGATTCGCGGCTGGGATCTCCATGATCTCGTTCGTGTGGTCGATGGGGACAGTGTTCTCTCAATGACCGTTGAAGAACGCGGCAATCGCTCGATGGTACTGCGGGTGCTCCGCGACCACTCGTCTGTCCGCAACGCCGTTTGGGGTATCACCGCTCGGAACGAGGCCCAGAACTTCGGACTGAATCTCCTGATGGATCCAAGCATTCACGTCGTCTATCTCATTGGTAAAGCCGGGAGCGGTAAGACGCTGCTCACACTTGCCGCCGGCCTGACGCAGACGTTTGATCTGAAGCTGTATAACGAGATCATTATGACGCGCCTGACTGTCCCGGTCGGCGAGGACATCGGCTTCCTTCCCGGGAACGAAAGGGAGAAGATGGAACCCTGGATGGGCGCCCTCTATGACAATCTCGAAGTCCTGACGAAGGCCGATGAAAGCGGCGGCGACTGGGGAAAGAAGGCGACATTCGACCTCGTTACGTCCAAGATCTCGATCAAGGCATTGAATTTTATGCGAGGGCGGACGCTGATCGAGAAGTTCCTGATCATCGATGAGGCTCAAAACCTGACACCGAAGCAGATGAAGACGATTCT
>DATIBL010000088.1:0-6475 GCA_035457505.1 Minisyncoccota bacterium
GGACTTCGAATTTGGATGCAGTCCGCAGGGTTGGACTAGCGAAATGTTCAGAATGCGGATCGATGGAGTGGAAGGTATTGGATGCATACCGACGACCTGAGCTGAGGAAATGTCGGGGAAATGCCAAGGCGCTGACTGCTCGAGCGCAGTTCTCGGGCTTGGACTAGCGAAATGTTCAGGAGGCGTATTCCTATACGTTGACGGAACTTTCGCTAGGAAAGCCAAGAAATGGGCCGAGCAATCAGCGCCGTTAGATGTTGGAGAAAACTTCGATAGAGCGCTGCGTACTATACAAATTCCCCGTATCGCAGGTTGAACTTCCATCCCCGCGGATCGTCGTGTCGCCAAAATCCTTATTCACGCTAATCTCTGCGCACGTATCCGCCCCGAGCTCAAGCGTAAAGGTCGTGTCACCAGAGTCTGGCAATGTCGAAACATTCCAGTTCGACGCAGGATCGGACACAAAGAATGTGTTGTAGCAATTCGCGGTCGTCGCAAGCGCTGGATCGACAAGAAAATCCGAGGATGTCGCAAAAATACTTTGCGACAGGCCATTTTGCGGATATGCACGATCCCAGTAGAGGGCGCACTCCACCGCGCTATCTGCTGCCGCGAGCGCGCGCAGCGATTCGTGCTGAAAGGACGCGAGCTTGATCTCCCGAAGGCCAATAAGAAATACGCCAAGCGAGACCGAGAGCAGCACACTCGAAACAAGTACCGAAAGCAGCAAGACATATCCGCGCTCTCTTGAGCGAGAACTCCGACGAGCGCAGCAAAGGTCGATCTGGATCATAGGGTCGGGAACCAGTTAAAGAGATGCTCAGTGAGCGCGGTAGTGAGCGTCGCCCCCGTCACGCTCGTATAGGTCACAAAGACGCGCACCTCGACTTCCCGAAGCGGATTGGGTCCGTCGATTCCCTCCACTTCGATCCAGCGAGTAAATCCTGTAAACTCCCAATCGCTCGAAAAAGCTGAGTTATCCTGCCGATACAGGCCGGTCGTCTTATGGCGATACACCTTGCCATCGTTGGAACAATCCCCCGATGCACACGCCTTGAGCACGAACTGGTCCCACACGTCGCTCGCGGAACTCTCGGTGATGTCGATCGTACAGCCAGTCGCACACGATCCAACGATCTGAAGCGGAGGATTCTCCATCCATTCGTCGCGCGTCATGCTGGTATCGTCGGCGGAGTTGTTGTCGCGAATGTTGTGGATCACTTCGATCCCCTCCATGGCGAGATGCGACGCAATGAGCTCATTGCGCGCGTCCTGCGATACGCGGAGCGTCCGCGAGGCCAGATAGAGCGGGCCAGTGACCGCGATCGAGAGGATCATCACCGCAACGATCGTTTCGATCAGCGTGAAACCACGCTGGATCGCTTTTTTACGTGTGAAAGAAGAAATATGCATACAAACTAGGGAGCGAAGGAAATATTCGGCGTGCGCTGGCCGACCGTGGTCTGCACGTTGAATGTCGTCTTTGTCTCAGGGGTGATCCCCGCCGAGACTTTCATCAGGATCGTTACATTGGGCTGATCCTCGTCGCGCTCAGAACCATTCACGTAAAATTTAAGCGACTCGACGACAACTTCGGGTGCCGTGAGGTCGATATAGGTACTCCCGCCATCCGTCGAGCGCTGGATGCGAGAATTGTTCAGGCGATAGACGATCTGATCGCTCGTCGTATTGAGGTCCCCTCCTGGTCCTTCGAGCGCAAAGCATGCCGCCCCCCCTGCACCAGTGTCACTCGTAATGCGGCAATTTCGCGGCCCTCCGGGGAAATTCGTATCCGTCGGATCGACTGATGCGCCACAGCCGCAGTGCAGCGACGTTCCCATGCGCGTCGTCCGCGAGATGCTCTCGAGCGCGGCGTTCAGATTGTCCATTGTGGTCCGGAGCGACCGTGCTTTGCGACTCGCGTCCGTGATCGACAAGAGCGCGCCAATGATGATGGTCAGCACAACAAGGAAGATCCCCATGGAGACGACCATGTCGAGCAGGATAAATCCCGATTGCGATCGCGGAGTGCGCGGTCTCTGGAACATATGTTTCATCATACCACGATTCGACACCTGCTATCTATCACGGAAGCCCAGAGAGCCTCCTCGCAACCTCTTACCGAATAGAGATCTGCCCCGTTGTCCACACATCTACAGACCGTTCATACCCCTTGAGCGAGCGGAATGTGGCGATGGCCTCAGAGTAATCGCTGTCTCCCCCACCCGAGCCAGGATCGCCCTTGATTGCCGCATCGGGATTCGGCCGCGTAAAGACGATGTCAATGAATTCGGCATTATCGTAAGTTCCGCAATCAGGAGACGACGCCGTCACGCCGGGAATCTCGCCGCAAAGCTTGGAGAGCTGCGCACCATTCTTCAACTTCACGATCTCTTTGCATTCGGTACCGACTGCGCCGCAGGTTCCATCGTCGTCATATTCGCCGTCCGAATCGAGATCGGCAAAAAAGATGACGCGGTCTGGCAGATCGCGCTCGAGATGAACACCGTACGCCGGGAACACTGCTCCGCTGGCGGTCTCGCCACGGACGCCGAGCGCATACGCCTGCGCCGTGCGAATCCAATTGGCAACCTCGTGCGCCTGCTGTTCCAGTCCAAGACGACTGTTGAAATTGTTGTAATTAAACAGCACTGTCGCGGAAAGCATCGCAAAAATCGCAACCGCCACAATCGCCTCAAGCAGAGAAAAACCGCAATGGCGCAGCCGGCGTGCACGAGGAGACAAGTGGGTCATGGTTGGAACAGAAAAAGGAGTGAACTAAAAGGTCCAGAGAAACATATCGATCGAGAATGCATACGCAAGAATCGTACCGAGCGCCAAGAACGGACCAAACGGTAACTCGCTTTTCATTGTAAATCGTTTGCCGGGGAGGCACAACAAGAGGATCGACGGGACCGCGCCAACCCAGAATGCAAGGACCACAGCAGAAAGCCCCTCCCCCATCCCGAGAAACAACCCCATTCCAAGCATGAGCTTCGCGTCACCGAGTCCCATCATGCGTCCGTCCGAAAAATACCAAAGGAGTGCGAACGGAAGCGCGAGCAAAGGCCCAGCTGCGAGATCGAAGAGGAGTCCGTGTCCAGAGGCGTACGACACCGATTCTGCCATGCCCGGAAGAAACGCGAATGCGGCAAATTTGAGCACTCCCGCAAAAATGAATATTGCCACAAACCGATCGGGAATGATCTTGTGCCGGACATCGTAGACACAAAGAAGGATCAGGGCAGTAAATCCAGCCGCATCAATGGCAAATGAAAGAGCTGCGAGCGGGCTGATGGCAAGAAGGTCAAGTCCTGTTTCGAATGCCGCAAGCGCAAATGCGGCTCCGGTCGCGAATTCGACCAAGGGATACTGCCAGGAGAGCCGCGTGCGGCAGTTGCGACAACGACCCCGCTGAAAAAGAAAACTCACAATCGGAATCAGCTCTCGCGCCGAAAGCGTTCTCCCACAGGAAAGACACTGGGAACGGCCGGTGACTCCGATCCCCGAATGGAAACGATAGATCACAACGTTCAAAAAGCTCCCGATGATAACTCCGAAGAGGAATGCGATCGCGACAGTGAGAAAGATCGGAGTGATCATGAATACTCAGAATACCATCGACCGCCGAAGAAACAAAAACTCCCCGGTCGGGGAGCTTTTGTTTCTTCAAAGCGAAGATTTACGGGCGAACATCGTAGCACTGCTCCGTGCCACCAGTGGCGTCACAGTCTGCAGCGGCACCGAAGAAGACCGTCGATCCACCCGAGGTCACATCGACATCAGCATCCGAAGTCAGGACGTTGTTGTCTGTTCTCTCAAGCACAACGCCGATCACGTAGTTCGTACATGGAACGGCAGCACAGCTCGCATACGGAGTCGCCTGACCTGTCGCGGCGAGATACCGATAGTTTTCTCCGGACGGTGCAGTCGGGATCTTCGGAAGGTACGGCGTCGAGGTCGCGGCGAGCGCGTTCGGGATGGCGTACGGAGAAGCTCCAGTAACCGGATAGCTCTGGTTCGCGTCGAAATAAAGCTCGAGCGCGAGCTGAACCTGGTTGATATCAGAAATACGGCGTGCATCACGCGCCTTCTGGCGTGCAGTCTGCAGCGACGCGAGTACCACAGCCGAAAGAATGCCGATGATCGCAATAACGACCAGGAGCTCGATCAGCGTGAAACCGCGCTTTGTCTGTCGAACAGTCGAGAACATCATACAAAATGTCTTTGGTTAATTTTTAATCGAGTAATGTGCGTAGAGGTGCTGCTCGCCCAAGAAAGAGCAACACTACAATAGTACCATGCCCCTTCGTTTGCGTTTCGCTATTTGCCTGTGGATAAGTTACAAAAGAAATAGTGTGACAGTTGAGCGCTTCCTTGGCACATCATCCATATCTACAACAGAAGGAACTTTTGACGGCCAAAAATAAGGACCGATTCTCCCATCTGAGAGGAAATGCATGGACCAGGGTGCTTCGCGCTCAGAAGTCGTGCCCACAAGAGGCGCTGGCTGCTCAAGCGCAGTTCGTGAGCTCCGGCTAGCGGAATATTCAGAAGAGTTCACCTATTAAAGAAAACAAGGCCCGCCGCGTATCGATGAAATTCAAGGCGCGGGCTGATCGTCCGAAGGAGCCATATGTTGCATGTGGCAGCACGATCGGATGGGGAAATTTCGTGCAATTCCGATGGCTTGGATTGACGAAATCTCCGAGAGTGTTAACCCGTCAAAGAAACAGAGGTCCGCCGCGTTTCGATGAAATTCAAGGCGCGGGGTGATCGTCCGAAGGAGCCATATGCCGCATATGGTGACGAGGCGACGGGGCCCCGCAACGCAGAAGTTCGCGATACGCGGTGGACCCGCTAGAAGGTCGCGGTGATCTCGTAGATCGGGAGTAACACCGACGTCAACAACCCCCCCACGCCAACACCAAGCAGAATGATCAGTGCAGGTTCGATCAAACCAATCAGCGTATCGACAGCCTGGTCGACTTCGCGCTTATAGAATCGAGCAAGTGTCTCGAGAATACTGCCCACTTCTCCCGTCTCCTCTCCGACGCGAACCATCTGTGACATGATCGTCGGAATGACCTCATGTCGCGCCATCGATGCAGAAAGCGAGCTTCCGGTGCGGATATCGATCGCAACCTGATTCAGTGTCGTGGAATACACCTCGTTTCCGACTACACTCGCCGCAACTTCGACGGCACGGACCATGGCAATACCAGACGAAAGCATGGTGTGGAGGTTATCTGCAACTCGAGCGAGGTAGAATTTTCGGAAGAGATCGCCGGCGAACGGCACCTCGATCGCCGCACGTGCGAAAAACTCTTTCCCCTGAAGCGTGTTCGCAAAGCGCCAGATGGCGATTACGATCGAAACAAGGATCGCAAGCAGCAAGAAGCCGTATTCGACAAGGAAATTCGACATGCCGATGGTGATCTGCGTATAGATCGGCGGCTGCTTCCCGGTCTCAAGAATGATCGCCGCCAGCTTCGGAACGACCATGACGAGCATGAGCACCATGACCGCAATGAACACCGTGATGACGAGCACCGGGTAGATGAGTGCATTACGGATCTTTCCGACAAGTTCATACGAGCGCTCGAGATAATCGGCAAGAAACTGGAACGTATTCGAGAGGTTTCCCGACTCCTCTCCTGCTTTGACCATATTCACATAGAAATCCGAGAAGACTTCTGGATGCTTCCCGAGTGCATTCGAGAGCGGCATACCGCCCTGAATATCTTCGGCGATCTCGTCGAGTTTCTTGCGGAGCATCTGGTCTTCGGTTTCGGTCGAGAGGAGCTGGAAGACGCGCAACGCCGAGACCTGAGCCCGGAAGAGCGTCGCAACCTGGCGAGAGAGAATGACGACGTCGCGGTACGGGACCTTTTTCCCGACGACGAACATCTTCTGCCACAGTGGCTGCTTGTCGGCGGCAACGATCGTAACGATGACAAGCTTGCGGCGCTGGAGCGACGCGATGGCAACGTCAAGATTGGCGGCCTCGATGGTGCCTTCCTTTTCGTCGTTTGTTTCCTGATTGATCGCTGTGTATCGATAGAGCATAGTGTGTCCGGCCCCGCCGGAAGGAACGCTAGATCATGCGCTCAAGTGCGCGCGGATTGAAGGAATGCAGATAGGCGTTCTCAGCGGTGATCTCTCCGGCGCGAACGAGATCGGCAAGCGAGCGATTCATGTCGATCATGCCAAGCTCCGAGCTCGTCTCGATGACCATCGGAACCTCGTGCGTACGGCGCTCGCGGATGAGATTGGCAACGGCGTTATTGTTGATGAGAAGTTCGTACGCGGGAACAAGTCCGCCGGAGACGCGCGGCACAAGGCGCTGAGAGAAGATTCCAGCAAGCGACCCCGCAAGCTGCACGCGGATCTGGTCCTGCTGCTCCGGAGGGAACGAGTCGATGATACGATCGATCGTCTGAGCAGCGTTGTTGGTATGGAGCGTAGAATAGAC
>DATIBL010000089.1:0-3092 GCA_035457505.1 Minisyncoccota bacterium
ACATCAAGGAGCATGCTCCCTTTGGACGGACCGCCGATCGTGCCGATCATGCCGATGCCGATGCCGAGGAACATGCCCGCCTGCCGAAGACCGATGGCAAGATGGGAGTGCTCGACGATCTCGTGCGACGCCGAGTACACGTGCCGGAGGCGCCAATGCGAGAGGAGCTTGGCCGCTCCGATCGCCAGGAACATGAGGACGAGGAAGATGAGTCCTTCCCCGGTCTGTTTCGTGATCAATTCCATGAGATGTTCTCCTGTGGTTATTTGCCGCTACCGCCGGGACCGCCGCCGCGCGTGCTTGGACCTGCGCCGCGAACGGACGCATCATGATCTCGGAACCCGCCGCTTTTGGCGAAGTCCGTCGATTGCCAGCGCGAATTGTCGCGCACTCCCGAGCCCCCGGTGCCGTACCGCTCGTCATCGTCGGATGTCCCATACCACGGTTTTTTGCCGAGGCCGGAATTCGTCCGCCAGTGCTCCCAGTCGCTTCGCGAATGGTAGCCCATGCCTGGGCCGAAGATGATGTCGCGCATGAACGCATACTGCCCGTAGAATTCCCACACGGATGTCCCGTTGTGGTTCTTCCATGCCCCATACTGCGGATTCCCGACATAGGCCATGCCGGGAGGCATCGCCGCAGTCATCTTCTCGCTTTCGTAGTAGCCGTAGGGCTTCGCTGCGATCATCATGCCGAGGTCGTCGGAATAGTCGTCGAATTCGGCTTCCGTGACCTCCGTCCAGTCGGTTTCTTTCTTGATGCCGTTCTCGACGATGATGTACTTGTGATAGTACTTCCCGTCGGTCTCGACCTCGAAATAGCCGTCGGTGTCGCCACGCACCCAGTTTTCCGCCGGATCGATGCGAAGCGCGTCCCACATCCCCTGATCGAGCTGCGTCCTCAGTGACTTTCCGAACAAACCTCCGTAAGTCGCCAACTCCTGGCCTTCTCGGGCTTCGAAGTACGCACAGACTTCCTTGTCCACCTTTCGGGGTTGATAGGTGTAGTCGTGCTCCGCGGGCCAGTCGAGCGAGTCATCCTCCGAAGAGCGAATGACCGTCACATAGCAATCGGAACGCATGTCCACCAGGGTCTTCGAGTAGTCCCGGTATAGTTCGCCGGTGTGCGCGCGATACTTTCCGTCGCCAGCTTTCAAGGCAGTGAGTGCGGCGGTGATTGCATTTCCTCCGTCCGCAAGCGCCGCATAATCCGCCGGTCGGCCTCCGCGGTGATCGGTGATCGCCGCTTGAACCTTGGGGAACGCGTCGCCCGTCGCCTTGTCGCCAAGCGCCTTGAGTGCGGTATATTCCGCATTGATCGCGTCGGCCTTGTCCGGGTAATCGGACTTCGCTTTCGCGGTGAACGATGCCAGTGCCGAGAGTGTCCCGCTGATGGTGGTACTCTCTTCGTTCGCTTTCGCGGCGATCGCGTCCGCATTCTTGCGGGCAGCGAGCAGGAACTGGATCCGGTCGAACGGGAATTTCATATCCCGCTCGGCTGATCCAAGCGCGATGTCGACTTTTCTCATCGCCGCAAGGAACTGCGAGGATTCCTCCTGCTTGTTCCGCGAGGTGAAGGGGTTGACCTCCTGATCGGCGACTACACGCGCATGTGCGAGAGAGTTCTTGGCGTCGGCGAGATGCGTTGCCCAGTTCTCTTTCGCGGCATAGGGAGCCAGGAAACGATGCTCCGGATGGGATCCGAAGTCTGACCAGCGCCTTTCGGCGTCGGTCAGGCGTTTCTCTGCGGCCGCAATGACCGTAGGATACTCCTTTGCGCGCTTGAGTTCGGCCTCGGGAAGTCCGCTGCACGCGACGAGCCAAAGCAGAGCGAAGATCGCTCCGATCGGCCGCCACAGGCGGTGAAGTTCCATATCAATCTCCTTTCCAGGTGACCTGGCTTGTGGTGAAGACTCCGGATGACTCGTTTGGGTAGTAGTGTGCCGAGCTCAAGGTTGCCCCTGTTTTATGCTCGTCCACGATCACGATCGTGACTGGGATCTCCTTTTCATGGGTGGTGGGGAACTGATAGATCAGCGCGGCCCGATGGAACGGGTTCGCCGCATCGTCATAGACGACCGGCATGATCACTTCAAGCCGCTCTCGGCCTCGTACAACCTTTCCCTCAAAAAGATAACGCACACCATCGAACGATCGCTCGTACGATGCGCGGTCTCCGTTCGCGAAGGGTGACGTTGAGATGATGCCACCGTGAAGCGTGGGAACACAGGCGAAGACCTCGGTGAAGAGATCGTTGCTGCCTTTCCGCACACTCATGAAGTGACTCGCTCCCAGTATCCCTGCCCGAATGGTCCACTCGTTGAACGAGATCGTCATTTCGGAGAGGACGACAAGCGCGGGTAGGTCCGCACAAGCGCCGGGGATGAGATGGAGCCAGAGATCCTTCGCCGATTGGTCCTTGTAGACCAGGGCCGACATTAGTCCGACCCCAACGCGAGGATCTTGACCTCGCTTGCGCGCACGGGGCGGGAGAGGTACACCTTGTGGGTTTTCCTTCCCTTTCCCTTGCCGTCCTGGAACCACTCCTCGATGGAGAGGTAGGACTCGCCGCAGGCGAATTCGTAGGAACGGAGGTACTCGACCTCCGCAGTGCCATCGCGTCGATAGCCGGCCGCCCATGAATCATCATCGTCATAGTCGAAACGCCGGCCGTTCAGGAGCACCGAGTCTTCGTCTTCCACGATCTGCGGAAGATCGGTGTCGTCGATCTGCTGCCGCTCGTCGTCGCAAAGATCGCGAAGACGAAGCTCCCTTTCCGTGAGGCACATTTCAACCTCGTCGTCCTTTGACCATTCGAGATAGGTCTTCTCGCCGGTGGCGAGGTTCAGGAGTTCGAGCTCGGTGACCACATCGGGCTTCGCGGGCTTCTTCTTCCAGTCCCAATCCTCCTCGGTGTACGTGGACACCGAAAGGACGAGGAAGTGGGTCGTGCCAATCCTGATCGAGCCGTTCTTCTTCACCGAGGTGATGTCGTGGCGATGCGCGACTGCGGCGGCGACCGGATTTGCGATGCGGCGAATGCCGTCCAAGCGCGTACGCTGTGCTTGAGTGAGTGCGTGCTGCATGGAGTAC
>DATIBL010000090.1:0-8524 GCA_035457505.1 Minisyncoccota bacterium
GGGGCGCCCGCACCGGCGCCGAGCGGCGGAGCAAAGTTTGAAGATATTTTGGTGATTTTTCTCGCCGTGGTCGCGATCCTCGGGATCGGCGGCTTCGTGCTCAAGTTCACCTCGGCAGGCGATGCTGCACTTGAGGCGCTCACGCGGCTGCATCGTTTTTTGACCACTATTTCGAGTCTGGTCTCGATGGCGGCGCTCGTGGTCTTTCTCTACTCGTTTGTCCGCTTGCGGGAGATCCGCGCCGAGGAATCGCAAGCGCTCGGCTTGGTGTTCAACTGGAAGACCGAGCGTTCGATCAAGAGCGAGCGCTGGGCGCGCGTCGAGGAGTATATGCAATCCCAGAATGATTCCGATTGGAAGATCGCCGTGCTTGAGGCGGATAATATTCTCGATGAGGCGGTCGAGCGTATGGGGTATCCCGGCGAAACGCTCGGTGAGCGCATGAAAGTGATCGAGCCGTCGGATTTTCCGTATCTTGATGAAGCCTGGGAAGCGCACAAGATCCGCAATCAGGTTGCACACAAGGGGACGAACTACACGCTGACAAGAAGCGAGGCGGAGAGGGCGATTGGGATATACTATCGAGTCTTTAAATCCCTCGGCTATTTGTAGGAGCTCGAGCATTGGCGCATTCCTTGGCCTTCCTTCGGACAGTCGAGTCAACGTATAGGAATACGTCTCCCCGACATGCCCTCAGTCCAGGCCATCGGACTGCACGTAATGCTCGAGCTCCTAGGGAGTCTCGCTGTGTAAAATTTCATCGATGTACGCGGGTCCCAAATACCTTGGACTCGGTACAATCTCGGAGCTCCTCTCAGACTTGGAGTGTATCTCCTTTGTCCAGGCCATCGGACTCCGCTCAAAGCTCGAGCTCCTAGGGAGTCTCGCTGTTGATTTTTTCAAATTCTCTGGCATGCTTGGCCCAGATTGTGTTCTTCACTTTATGGAGGTTTCAGAATGGTATGGCCATTTTCAAGGCGGAAATCAAAGATGGAGATCGAAGCGGAGATCGCACTCGGGCGTCCATCGCCCGAAGAGCTCGCCGTCGTGACTGCGTTCGTCAACATGATCGCACCCTGGTTCATCGAGCGCCGGACGTACATGGCGCTGTTTGGATTTACGGAGCGTGATCCGCATCAGCGTAGGCAGCACTACTTGCGATTGATCTCACGCAAGATCCGCCCAACCGATGAAGAGCTTTTCCGGATGCGCGAGCTCACCAAGATCGCACGGCCGCTCTGCTACGTTGCCGAGTGCGCCAATCAGACGGTGGAGCAGTGGATGTATACACCGCATCCCGATCTTCCTGGCCAGATTACGCCGATTGAGCTTCTCTGTGAGCCGACGCGCGCCGCATTTCTCGAATGGTTCGATTTCGCGAATCGCTGCATCGAGAAGAACTCGTAACTCAAAAACCGCATCGTGTGTGCGGTTTTTCCATTTTTTGGGGATTCGGAGCGGGGAGGAGTCTCTTGGAGCCAGAGCCCGGGATCGAACCGGGGACCTTCTCGTTACGAGTGAGATGCTCTACCGACTGAGCTACTCTGGCAATGTTTACTTGTTGACCGATCCCGGACGGAATGTGCGCAGGCACATTCCTGATCCGTCATCATCCAGCGCTATGCGCTATCTGATGGAGCCGTCTCCCGGGCTAGGTCACGAGTCACTAAGTCTTTTGTTTCGCTTTGCTCACAAAAGCCTAAGTGCTCTCGACCCCGCCTCGCGGTTTCGCCTCCCGGCGAAACATCGCTGCGGCTTTCAATCCCGGACGGAATGTGCGCAGGCACATTCCTGATCCGTCATCATCCAGCGCTATGCGCTATCTGATGGAGCCGTCTCCCGGGATTGAACCGGGGACCTTCTCCTTACCATGGAGATGCTCTACCAACTGAGCTAAGACGGCTTATTATTTTTTACATCACTACGCTGCTCTAATATCGTCTTATGTTACCTACCAAGACAGCCAAGACGGCGTATTTTGAATTTCAGCGAAGTTCGCCTATTTCCTCCGAGGCCAGTGCGTTCGGCCGTCGGCGGGGCTATGGTAGCGTATTTTTCTTGAAGAATCAACCGCTGGGGGTTTGCCCCGCGCGGCGGTACAGATCAGAAAACAAAGGGGATCAGGCGCCACTTCACCCTCGTTCGATACTCCGCATATGTTGCGTCCGAAGAAAGATGCTCTTCTTCGAGCGTGAGTCGGATGAGCATGGCCGTCATTGCGACGAGGAAGATCGCAACGTTCCAGGAGGAGGCGGACACGAGCAAATACCCAACATAATAGACCATATAGCTCAAATACATTGGATGTCGCACAACGCGATACAATCCACCGGTCCGCACGCCGCGATTCGCTGGAATGATCCCGAAACTTCTCTGGAGCGAGAGTACGCTCGCAAACTGGAGGATTGTGGCAAGTACCACAATCCACACTCCGCCTTCCCAGAGTATTGTCGGAGAGGGAGTGAGCAGCATTCCGGCAAAGGTTGCGAGGAGTGCAATCGCCCAGTCTGAAATTTTTGCCGAGAGCGTCTGGACTTCGTTGCGGATCAAAAAAAGGATCGCAATAAACGTCTCTGAAGCGCAGTAGATGAGGAAGGCTGGTTGGTCGTATTCGAGATAGCCCATAATATGCCGATAGGCGAACGAGGCCCAGAGGAGAGACATGGAAATATTCGCGATCCATTGCCAAGGCTTTGATCGGATCAAATCGGGGAGTTCTTTCATTTGGAAATGATACCATGAGCAAAAATTGCCCCGAAATCGAGCTCCGCTTGAAATTTCGCCCCCGCTGGTCTATACTCCGAAGTACCGTAGCGGGATGGAGGAGCGGTACCTCGTCAGGCTCATAACCTGAAGGCGTCGGTTCGATTCCGGCTCCCGCAACAAGCAACAAAGACCCCGTGAGGGGTCTTTGGCTTTTTGTGTGGGAGAGGAAGCCGTCGGCTTGGCTTCCGTCCGGAATCGAAAAGCGCAGGTTTATCGAGGCTCTGCGAGATACCGAGCTGGGGTCGAGAGTCCTTGGCGGATGAGGGGCTTGCTCCGAATTCCGCCTAGGAACTCGTGACCGATAGGCTCCCGCAACAAGCAACAAAGACCCCGTGAGGGGTCTTTGGCTTCCCCCTTCGATTTCTCCGGTGCCGTTGACGGATTCGGGGAGAAATAAAAAACACCCACGAGGGGCATTTTTTATTATTTGCGCGAGAGACGGGACTTGAACCCGCAACCCCTGCCGTGACAGGGCAGTGCTCTAACCAATTGAGCTACTCCCGCATTTGATCTTGCCGAACACTTGCTCCATCCTTTCCTGCTTTCGCCTGAGGCTGAAGATGGGATGGTCTGCATTGTACATAAAATTATAAATTTGGAAAGCATCTCTTTTGCTGTACTGTAGTCGTGAATATTTCCCCTCCGTGGTGATGATCGATCCGTTTGTGCCAAGCCGGTTGTGCAGATGTCTTTGAAGTTCGATCAGGAAATTACTCGAGCAGGATGTAAATGCAATAAGAACCTGCGTCCCGGGGGTTTTTCGCTCGGTGTGGATCTTTCCAACCCATACATTGCCGTCTCCATCGAAATATCCGCGTAAAAAATGACAACAGAATTTGTGATCCAGGAGTCCGGTAGGGAGGTGTCTTGTCTTGCTCTGAGAAAATCCGATTTTTATAAGGTCCTTTGCCATCACGAGAGAGCCGATCTGTAATCGATAGAATTTTCCCTGCGTCCGCGGATCACTCCGCTCAGACACTTGCTGCTCTGCCCCCATGACTCGCTTGATGTAGTGGATCAGAACTTTGTCTGCAGATTGGAAGGAAAGATACCAAGACCCTCGGGCGTTTTTGTTCAGATTTCCATCCGCGGCAAAAAATCCTAATACATACGCTGACTCTGGTGTTATGCGTCGAAAGAATTTTTGATTCACGAGTTTTCTCACACAGGAGATTATACTAGGCACCCCTCCCGTTTAAAAGAAAGCCCGTCTCAAGTTTCCTGAGACGAGTGCATTGCGGACATGCTTCGGGTGTCGGCGGGAGGGATCGAACCTCCGACCTAAGGCTTATGAGTCCTTCGCTCTAACCAACTGAGCTACGCCGACAAGATATTCCCCGGCCTGCGGAGAATGCTGTACTTATAGCACAGGGTTCCAGTTTTCTCAACGGTTGTTGCGTTGACGCGCCCCGGTCGCGTATCCTACCCTTTCAGAGGGTGTACTGGAGATATTCATGAGTGAAAAGCGCGCCACGGCCGAGAAGCCTGCCAAGCAATGGAGCGATCGAAGTATCCTGAAGACAATTCCGAATCCATCGGAGCGGGGATTTGAGATCAAGATCAAAAACCCCGAGATCACGTTTCTCGGGGCGCAGAATCAGCCAGATTTTGCTACGGCGTACATCACGATGTATCCGCGCGATACGGCAATAGAGCTTCGGTCGCTGAAACTCTATTTCTTCCAATTTCGAGATCGCGTGATTTCATACGAGCGTCTTATCAATGTCGTCTATGACGATCTGATCGCTGTGTACAATCCGCTACGGCTTCGGATCGTGATGACGCTTTTTGCGCGCGGCGGGATCAGTTCCCGGCTCGCGATCGATTCCGACTGGGCGATCCGCGGTGGGAAAGAAGAATTCCGCGACTGGGTCGGACAGCCCGAAGAATGGTAGCCCCCGAGCGGGGCTTTTTGTTATGGGGAAACCTCCTGATTTATCCAGCGTCCTCAACGTCGTTTGCTGGATGCGCATATGAGTTGCAAAAAGCGCGCCTCGGCCTAGGATGGGTGCAGATTTCTTTTCAACGCTCAATACCAAAGGAGGGTGCAGAAATGGGTCGGAATGTGCCGGACGGCAGTGGGACCAATCGACCCAAGCGCCGTCGCATTGTGATATGGATCCTCGGATCATTCGCGCTCGCCGCGGGGTGCGTCGCACTCGGACTCGAATACGGTCCGTCGGTGGTCGAACGAGTTGATCGTGCGTACCCGGAACTTTTCCAGGAACGTCTCGCGCTTGTCGATATCTCACCGCTCGCGTCGAAGTATTTTCGCGAGGAGTCTGATGTCGTCGCTGGTGGGCGCAAGGTCGCGTGTTTCTCAAACCCGGAACATCGCAAAGTGATCAAGCTTCCGAGCGATATACCGCCACTCTTTGCGCATGCCATCCTTGCGTCTGAGGATAAGACATTCTACGAGCACAACGGCGTTGATGCCTGGGCGATCGGGCGCGCAGGGGGGAAGAGTGCTCTTGGCTTGAGTCGATCCGGTGCCTCAACGCTTGAGATGCAGATCGCGAAAAATGTCGTTGGTCGCATGGGCCGCGCAACGCTTTTCGACAAGATGCGCGAGGCGGTGATGGCCCTTCGGATCGATCGCATGCTCACAAAGCAGGAGATCTTTCTCACGTACGTGAACATGCCGTACTTTGGCTTCGGCCAATATGGCATCGAAGCAGCCAGCCGCTATTACTTCCGTAAGTCGGCAAAGGACCTTGATCTTGCTCAGGTGTCGCTCGTCGTGTCGCTCGTCAATAAGCCGCGTGTACTTGAGCGGGCATACTTCGGAAAGGATGATCCTGCCTCGCAGAAGGCGGCCATGGACGATGCCCTTCTCGGTGCTCGTCGCGTGGTGCGCCTCATGCATGAAGAGGGATTTATTTCGGGTGCGGAATACGATGATGCCATGGTGCGCCTCAGTTCTGCCGAGAGCCTCGCTTTTGCTCCGTTCGGCTCTGGCTGTGCATCGGACGATTCCGGTCGGTATTACACCGAGCATGTTCGTATCGAGACGAACAAGACATTGCTCGCGAACGGTCTCCCGACCTTGAATAGCGGGGGATACCAGCTCTATCTTTCGCGCGACGAAGAGATTCAGGAACTCCTGAACCTTGCGGTTGAAAAGACCGTCACGACGTACAAGGATCGGCACAAGAACGATCCCGACGTGGATCAGATCCGCGCCGCAGCGTATGCGATTGAGTTTACGGGCAAGGTGCTCGGCATGGTCGGCAATATCGACTTTGCAAAGCTCAAGTTCAATGTCGCGACAGATGGCTGGCGTCAGGCAGGTTCGACATTCAAGCCGTTCACCTATGGGGGATTTGTCGAAAGGCTTGTCGAACAGGTGCTTGCAGAAGAGCCTGGCGCCGTTACGCTCGATGAGATTACTGCGTCTGCGATGAAGCGCTGCACGGTGCTCGATCAAGGGCCTTTTGGCGTTCGGATGGGGAACGGCAAGATCCATCACGTTGATAATTTCCGTCCGACCAAGAAGGAGGAGCGTCAATACTATGGCCAGGTTTCGTGCTACGAGGCGGTCGGCCGCTCGCTCAACGTTGCGGCGATGCGTGCGGGGCAGGCGGCGAGCATGGACCGGATCATCAGCCTCATCTATCGATTGGGAATGCCGAAGGATGAGAAGCATCTCATCCCGGCGTACCCTACGACGGCGATCGGAGCCGCTGAGGTCAATCTGTTCGGCATGTCGAGCTTGATCGCTCTTGTAAACGGCGGATACAAGATCGCACCGACTTTTGTGAACGACGTGTGCGACGCGAATGGCAAGTCGGTCGTGCATTTCGATTCGCCGGATCCGCTCGATCCGAGTGTCCGTATCCCGCATCAGTGCGATCCCGACGGAAAGACGTTCGTTCCGGGTCCGCGCGTGACGCATCCGGCCGTGTCGGCAGTCATGATGCAGGTGCTTCAGGGTCCGCTTGATCCTGTGATCGGAACTGCGAAGTCGCTCCGGAACGGGATCGTTCCTGGGGTCGACATCTACGATATGCACAAGCTCAAGCCTTCGGAACTCAAGGCGAGACAGCTTTCCTTCCCAGTCGATACGGCTGGTGTCATCGCTGGCAAGACGGGGACCGCGACGAACGCGGATGGGAAGACATCCGACGTTTGGCTCCTTCTCTTCATCCCTGGTCCTGTCGGGCACCCGGAAAAGGGCGTCATGCTCGCATTCTGGATGGGAAAGGACAGCAAGGATGGTCTCGGCGGGCGCGATTCGTTCAAATCAGGTCGTCCCGAAACTGGCGGCCGCAACTGGACGCACTCTGCCGCAATGATCCTCAAGTTCTTGCAGGATGAGCGCGGGCTACTGAAGCCCGAGCATCGGTTCGTCCCTGTTGCGGAGGATGATGCCTCGCGCGGACTCTCGAAAGAGCGCCCGTACTACGAGATCCCCCAGCGTTTCGGGGATGCGTACGATGAGCCGACGATCATTGACCCGGCTGATCCCGCCGTCGATCCTGCGCTCGTGGAGGAGCTTCATCGCGCACTTGAGGAAGAAGCTCAGCAAGCTCCGACCGGTGAGTCCGTCCCCGAAGACGGCACCCCGGAGGTCGACCCGACCCAAGTTCCGAGCGATTGATCTGTTCAAAAGCGATCCCGCCAAAGTGGCGGGGTTTTCTTTTTCCTCCCCTCGCGTATGGTTGGAGGAGGCTCTTTTATAAAAATACGGAGGACATCATGAATGTCGCGGGCTTTGTTGGCATCATTGCGATGGTGATCATCGTATGCGCCGCGATCGCAGGAATTCTCTCGATCGGACCGACTGTCCCTGGTCTTTCGCGCCGTCGTGCGGTGTTCTGGGCGGTCTTCGGACTCCTTTTTGGTGCCGTACTGATCGCGCTTTCGACTCGTGCCGAAGCTGGCGGATCGACGATCACCGATGCGGACGTGCTCACCGCGCGCGTGCGGATGGCGCAGGATGCGCTGCGGAACGATGCGGCGATCTCGATTGCCGATCTCGATACGCACACCGTGCGCGAGAAATTGACGAAGTGCGTCCGCGTGAAGGGGAAGAAGAAGCCGGTCTGTACTGCGAGTTTCCGCAATGTGGTGAAACAGCGCCTGACTCGCCGGATCACGCTCTCCGCGCTCGATGAGGCGACAGGCGAGATCCATACGATCGCGCTTGCCGTTCCGCATCCGCTTCCGGAGAGCGGCTTCCCGTATACCGTCCTTACGCCCGGCTACCACGTCGAGCATCTTGCCGGCCGCGGCGTCGTGCGGCTGGTCTTCCGCGTATGGAAAGATGGACAGGAGCTTGCCGTGCTTGCCGCCAAGCACCCATGGGTCCCGTCGCGCTATTGGTCGTCGAAAGATCTCGAGCTGGTGTTTAATCGTGCGGAAGCCATCGTGTATACGCAGCCGGTTCCGCACTTCCTCGATCGCCAAGAAACGTTCGAGCTTGTGAAGGAAGGTTTCGTGTATTGGACGAACGAGGCCAGGAATGCACTCGCTGAACTTCGTGCCGCGCGCGCTCTCTCGCTCACATATCCGGATCGGCCGCTCGCCGACACCATCAGTCCAGAACTCCTGATCGCGCTCGGCGCTATCGAGCAGATGGACGACCGTCAATTTCTCGACGATCCCGATCGCACGGCCGATACGGTTGCTCTGCACTATGCGCTCAATCGCGAGGAAGCATTCAGTCGCTCGGTCTCGTCGGCAAACGCCCGGGGCGCGTATCAGTTCACCGAGAAGAACGGCAATGGGACGTACACACTCGTGGTGCGGACCTATC
>DATIBL010000091.1:0-2864 GCA_035457505.1 Minisyncoccota bacterium
GAACGATTCCAGGCATTGCTCTATGAAGAGCACCCGCTTGCAGGCAAAGCGCCAGTGATGCCGGGCGCACGGGAGATTCTCGACGAGCTTCGCCGACGTGGGGTTCCGTACTTCCTGATCTCTCGCCGCCGCTCTAGCGAAGTCGCCCGAGTGCAGCTTGCCGCAAAAGGGCTCTGGGGGACATATTTTGATGATGCGAATGCGCTCTTTGTCCGTTCGATCGCAGAAAAGGCAGAACATGCTGCACGTTTCGGCGTCAGCGTTTATGTAGACGACGAGCGGCGCGTGCTTGCTGGAATGGAGGGGATCGTTCCGGATCGTGTCCTATTTGACCCGTATGGTGCGTTTCCTGCGGGTGGATATCGAACGATCGCGACCTGGACAGGCGGGGTTCAGGTCCTCGGAATTTGATCCTGTGGGAGTATCTCTGGTTTCTCCTGGCTTCCCCGCATGATAAAATCGCTGTATGGACCAAATGCAACCCTCTGGCAGCACGCAAAACACTGATCGCAATTCCGAAGCTGCGATCCGATATCACGAAAAAGAGCGGCAATTTCATGAACTGAAGCGCGAACTTGAACGTTTGCGCGGCCAGAAGGAGGTCGTTGAGCGAAAAATCGCAAAGCTGAATGGAGAAGTGCGCGCTCACGAGGGGGCAATTTTCCGCGATACGCAGGAGATCGCGATATTGGAGCGGAAGGAGCACCAGATCCAGAATCTTACCAATCTTGCCTTGGAGAATGTTCGCGGAAAGGAAACCGAAGAAACACGCTTACAGCGTGAACTGAAGGTGGCCGAGCACGAGGTCGTTGAAGCCAAACGCGTGTACGAGGAAAAAGTGAAGTTGCGCGACGAAAAGGCTCGCGCGATCGCAGGATTTGACCAGGCTAAAAGCGTCTTTGTCCGCCAGGCGGATGTCGAGAAGCACCAGCTGGTGATTGAGGAGCAGCAGTTGACCGCAAAGCTTTCAGAGATCAAGCGCCTCGAAAAGGAAAAGCGTGAATTCGAAGAGGAGGTCCGGGAGCTGGTTCATGAGGTTGATCGACTTCGGATCCATATCAATGGACTGGAGGCAGATGTGCGAAAAACCGAGATGGAGCTTCACAAAATTCTCTAAGCGATTGAGATTTTGGCGTATTTCTGTGCCCCGCTCTTGCAGAGTCGGGTGGCTTGGCTACTCTAAGGAGAGATGAAGAGAGGGGATTGCCATGCGCACCCTGCTCGAGTATGCCCGCGCCTGGTTCTCCTGTCAGTGGGAAAGGTTCTTCACTGTCACGCCGACAGCCGAAATGCTCGGAGAAATGGAGGTTTTTCTCCTTTCCTACCATCCCGAGACGCTGCAGAACTCCGCGTACAGTTCTGATCGCCTTCGCGAACGAGAGGGGAGGTGGAAGCTTCCAACCGTGACCGAGTTGAGCCACATTTCCGATATTCTTCGAAAGCGGATCGAAGAGGGGGAATTGGACTGCGCGGAGCCTGAGCATGTGTTTATCTGGGCGTTCGACATGCGCCGGGCCGCGTTCGTCGGATTTTGTCCCTTTAAGGGTGCAGAATCTGGCTCTATTATTGAGCCAAATATGGGATTCGATGCGGCAGATGAGGATGCTCTCGACGCCCAGGATGAGGACGGAGAAGGTTGGGTGCATCGGCGGAGGAAAGCTGGAATATCAAGGTTTTACGCTGTTTCTGTCCGAGATGTGCTCGTCAGACAAGATGCGCGTCGATGGGATGATAAGTGAACCGCTCTGTTGAGCGGTTTTTGTATATTCTCCCGAAGGCTCAACTCAAAGTCCGTCCTTCGTCAGCCGAAAAGATCCTGCCAAGGCTAAGCCTCTGTATACAGAGGCTTAGCCTTGGCGATGCTTCGTAGGCGCTCGGTGACTACCTATGCAAGGTGAAGGAGGGAAGATCCCATCTGTGGATTACCCTGTGGATGGCAGGGGGATAATATCGGGCATCTGGTTTGACGGCTGGCTCCATATTGTGTACCCTGGTGTGACGTCACTCGTAGTGCGTTTTTATTTTTCCTTGGAAAATCAAGGGAAATGGAGGAAAGGCACGAAGGAGGCGCGTGAAATAATGTATTGAGCCCGTCGCTCAATACCTCTTATTTGTACATATTATTCAGTATTCAATATAACGAATTATGGCAGAATACGATCGTTCGAAGCCGCATGTGAACGTCGGAACCATTGGTCACGTCGACCACGGGAAGACCACGCTCACCGCTGCGATCTTACACGTGCTTCACCTTGCTGGTCATCAGGTGAAACTTCGCGGAGTCAATGAAATCGACTCGGCTCCTGAGGAGCGCGAGCGCGGTATCACCATTGCGCTCTCGCACAACGAGTATGAGACAGCCGTTCGCCACTACGCGCACATCGATGCGCCGGGCCACGCGGACTATATCAAGAACATGATCACGGGTGCCGCCCAGATGGATGGCGCGATCATCGTCGTCGCGGCCACGGATGGCCCGATGCCGCAGACTCGTGAGCACATCCTGCTTGCAAAGCAGGTCGGCGTGCCGCGCATCATTGTGTTCATCAACAAGGTCGACATGGTCGACGATGCAGAGCTGGTGGACCTCGTCGAAGAGGAGGTGCGCGAGCTTCTCACGAAGTATGGATTCGATGGAAAGGATTGCCCGGTCATTCGCGGCTCTGCCCTGAAGGCGCTGGACGCGAAGGATGTGAATGACGAATGGGCCAAGAAGGTCCTCGAACTTGCGAACGCGATGGATACCTATATCCCGATGCCGCAGCGCGATGTCGAGAAGCCGTTCATTATGCCGATCGAAGACATCTTCTCAATCGAAGGACGCGGAACCGTCGTCACGGGCCGCATCGAGCGCGGGAAGGTCA
>DATIBL010000092.1:0-4732 GCA_035457505.1 Minisyncoccota bacterium
CGATCAGGAGGAATGCATACAGCGTCCAGACCACCGAGACTACCGTATTGCGCTCATTTTTCAGAGACGCGAGCGCCCCAGGATCGCCCCCTGCCCCGAACGTCACCGCTGTCGCATGCCGAACGACATCGATATTTTTGGCATACGTGAGCGAGATCTCTGTCGTGATCGCAAAAAGGAAAACGAGATTCGCGAGAAGCGCGAGCGCGGACACGATCTGCTTCCAATCCGGAACGCGAGCCCGATCATACCAGTGGATCGCACCGACAAATGCGAGCACGGCTGCGGCGTAGACCTGCATGACGAACGCGACATTCGCGATCGGCGTAAAATCAGAATTCCCGGAGCGCAGATCGACAAGGTCACCAATGAGCGAAAGGAATCCCATCGCCAGAACACCGAAACCGAAGACGCGCAGATGCCGCATCTCAGAGAGCGATGCGAGGGCGATGAGTGCAGCAGCTTCGGTGAGCCAGGCAAAGGTGACCCAGTGCCCGTCGAATTGGAGAGAAATCGCGACCGTGAAGAGCACTGCCGAGATCGACGGAAATACCATCCCGAGCATCGCATCCCCGGGCCGGAACCGCGCAGCAGCAAGAGACAGGACAACATAGAGTGCAGAGAGTCCGAGCGCGAAGAATCCGAGCGCGGCTTCATAGCTCGGCTCGATCAGCCAATAGACCTTCCCAAAATAGATCGCCACCACAAGCACGACAAAGAGCGCATCACCGCTCGTTGCCGACTCTCTCCGGACGATACAGCGCGAGAGCGTTACCAGAAGGAAGGTGACAAAGAAGAGCGTTGAGAAGAGCAGCACCATCGCGAGCTGTCCGTCGCCCTCGCGGTAGAACGCGGATGTCCAGCCTTCGAGAAGGATCGTCGTGCCCGCAAGCGAGATCCAATTCAGCATGTCCCATTTGCGGAAAAACGCGACGCCAAGCACGCCGAGATCGAGGATCAGAATATAGAGCGAGAGCGCAACGAGATGATTCTCCCCGCTCGCGAGCACGATCGGGGTCAAGAATCCGCCGACGACCCCCACGATGGCGAGCGCGCGGCCATGACCAAGCACCGCAAGCGTCATCGAAAATGCCGTGATCGCTGCCATGAACGCGAACGCGATCGGCTGAGAGAGTCCCGTTTCCTCCTGCCACCAGACCGCACCTGCAAAGATCGTCAGGTAGAGCAATCCCACGCCTCCCCCCGCGAGCCACGCAGCATAGTGCCGATATCGCTCTGCACGGGTGAGCAGATATTGTGCGCCGCCTGCCATCGCCAGCCCGATCGCGACGCCCATGAACTCAAGAAAGACCGGACCGATCCATCCGCTCTCGAAGGCGAACTTGAAGAAGTATGAGACTCCGAAGAAAATCGCCACAATCCCGACCCGGAGAAGCGCCCGCGCGCTTTTCTCTTCTTGGTCCGCATCCGCGAATGCTCGCGCGTCTGACGGCTTCTGTACCGCCGGAGGCGCCGGGGGCTCGTTCGGCAAAACAGGCGCTGACGGAGCAACCTCAAGCGCCTCTTTGAATACGCGCCCAACGCTCGTCATTCTCCCTTCTTCGTCCACAAACTTCTCTGCCGGCAGAAGATCTTCCTCCATCTCAAGCACGGCGTCCTGCATGCGAGCTTCCGCCACGGAAGAGAGCGACGCGCTTTTGTGCGCCGCGATCCCTGAAGAAGCCGCATTCGGAGTGGGTGCTGGCGCGCCGAGAGGAGCGACCGACCCCGGCTTCCCGAGTCCTCGGATCATCTGCTCAAGATCCGTGATTCGAGAATTGAGATACGCGAGTCCGAGCAATATGACGATAGCGAGAAATGCCGACATAAATGAAAAATGGCGAGTATGTCTCTATTGTACCCGGCCCGCGCGTCCGGTGCATGCCGATTATGCACTGAGCGGATGCGCCGGACGCCGATACGACGCAATGAACACCAGCGCTGCCAGGAAGATGCATCCGGATGCCACAGGAAGCGGAGCCTCCGGCGTGATCGCGGCAGCGATAAATCCCGCAACAAGCGGCGGGATAGAGATCGCGAGCGCGGACACAGAAGCACCGATCCCAAGTACCTCGCCCTGCACATCCGCCCCCGCCGAGCGCGACAAGAGGCTCGTCATATTTGCAAGAGAAAGCCCGTTCGCGATCGCAAGAAACGGCGCGACGACATACAGGAGCTCGGCATCTTTGATCGCCGACACTGCCAGAATCGCGAGCGCGGTGGTCGCGATCGAGACGCGCAGAATAGTGCGTTCAGAGTAATGTTTGGTAACAATGCGCGTGACGACCGCCTGCGTAAAGACGATCCACAATCCGACATAGGCAAAATAATTCCCAATATCCCCCTCCGAGAAGCCGAACCGGATCGCAAAGAACACCGCGGCGAACGTCGTGTAAAATGCAAACCCCGCCTGATAGAGGAACTGCGTCGAGTAGAGCGTTCTCAACGCAGGGTGATGGAACGCTTTTCCGACGTTCGCGAGCGAGCGCGACCACGCGAGCGTGATCCGGCCGGAAGCCTGCGGGCGCGTCTCCGGAAGCATCGTCCAGATGAAGAACGTATTGGCAAGCGCAAGGAGCGAGGCGAACCAGAACGGCACCGTCGCGTCGAACCACGAAACGACCGACGGATCAGCAAGCTTCCCGCCCAAGAATGGACCAATAATGAACCCGAGGCCGAATGCCGCACCGATCAGGCCAAAATTCTTCGCGCGATCCTCCGGACGCGTCGCATCCGCGATCGCCGCCTGCGCCACGGCGATATTGCCTCCCGTGAGCCCATCGGCGAGACGCGCAATAAAGAGAAGCGGGAGATTCCGCGTCGCAATTCCGATCGCAAAGAGTGCGTGGCCGATCGCCGTTCCGAATACCGACAGCAAGAGCATCTTCTTGCGTCCGACATGGTCAGAGAGCTGTCCGATAATCGGCGCTGCAAAAAAGCTCCCAATCGAGAACATCGCAACCAGGACTCCATAGAGAACGAACCCTTGATCAGCCGAGAAACCCTCCGGCAAAAGATAGTGCGGCGACGACGGTTCCGCGAGCAGCATCGGGATCACGGGAATCAGGATCCCGTACCCGATCATGTCGAGAAGGATCGTAAAGAAAAGCGGGATCATCGGTCCAGAAAAGCGCATTGTTCTATTATATAGAAGAGTTCGACAGCGCATAGAAAAAACGCCCATTCAGGCGTTTTCTGCTTCCGGGCCGACCGGCACCCAGCGATATCGACGACGCAGGCGCTCGCGGGGCCGTTTTGCGGCATTCCCGCCAGAGAGACCGATCAGACTGTGATATCCGTCGGGATCGAAGTGTTCGCGTTCAAGCATGACCACGAAGACCGAGGCCCGACGTTCCGTATAGAGGCCAGGAAAACTTGCCGACACGACCGGATCGCGCACGCGCTCTACGGGGAGCGGGCACTCGAGCGTACCGAGGGCGATCTCGCCGAAGCCGAGCTCCGTCTCCATCGCATCGAGCATCGCCATGATGGGATGTTCTAGCGCGCGCTCATGCGTATCGAGATCGATCGCACATCGCAGCCGCATCCAGATCGATGGGATCGTCGAGAACCTTGAGCGGTGTTCCGGGTCCGCAACCGCCCACTCGAGCAGTTTGACCAGATCGCCGTTCTCGTGGCGATGCAGACAGTGAATCTCGACGCCGCGAACAATTCTGATCAGGCGATCCGCACGAGATTCGAGCGACACTGCGCCCGACCCGACATCCTCCATAAGCTCAGGAAACCCGAGCGCTCCATCTCGCCCCCAGCTTCCGAGCGCGATCTTATGTTCATCAAGCAGTTGAATAACGTCCGTCGTATGCACGTGGCACCTCCGTTGTTCTTGTTCACCTGCCCGCACGCTACCACGCCGCAAGTGTTTTGCAACTCCCCCGCCGAGCGATCACTCAGCCGATGCGAGCCGACCAGAAAGGAACGCAGCAACCGAGGCGATCGAGGTTTCGAGCTTTTCGGCTTCTGCCCCGCGGCTCATGACGCAAAGAAGGTATGGATGGTCGGGGTAATAGATGATCCCGCAATCATGGATCTGCCGTTCCTCAAGCGTCCCGCTTTCACCGAACTTATGACTCACCGAGACACCCTCGGGAACCCCCGCCACAAGCGCGCGATCATATTCGGACCGTGCAAGCATCGCAAGGATCAATTCGGAGTGCGTGCGATCAAGGAATGATGCGTTGAAGAGGATGCGGAAGAACGCGCTGTACTGCTTGACGCTCAGGCTTCCTCCGGGGCCATTCAGCACGCTTTCGTCGACGCCGAGGAGTCGATAGAGATCGCGCAACGGCTTTGCCGACGTTCGATTCAGCTCATTGTAGAGCAGCTGGATCGCCTGATTATCCGAATGCACGAGCGCAGCCTCAACAAGCTCATCGATCCGATACTCCCGCCCCGGCTCAATCTCCTTCGACGGAACAATGAACTGCATATCGCCGTCCACCGGCGGCCCGCTTCGCTTCTCGAATCGGATCTTGCGGGAAAGCACAGACGGATCATCCTCTGCTATCTTGTAGAACGCCATCGCCACCGGAAGCTTGAGCAAGCTTGCCGGAAGGAAACCCTCGTTCTCATTCATTCCGAACGTCGGACCATTATTGAGATCCCGCACATATACGCCCATTTCCGCGATCTCTCCTTTCTTTCGAAGACCATCGACGTGTGCGCGTAATTCCTGCGAAAGATTCACTTTTGCAGCATCAAGCGTTCCATCCGC
>DATIBL010000093.1:0-8441 GCA_035457505.1 Minisyncoccota bacterium
CGACGTGACTGGAGTTCAGACGTGTGCTCTTCCGATCTAGGCCCTCGGCTCATTCAACCTCTGGAAGCCCGAGGTCATGGTCTCGGTCCCCGCAGGAGTCACCTCCACTGAACGCCGCGCCGTGATCGAAGCGGCGATCCGCGCCGGTGCGAAGAACGCGTATGTCGTCAAAGAGCCGATCCTCGCTGCGATCGGCGCCGGCATTCCGATCTACGAAGCGCGCGGACACATGATCGTCGACATTGGCGGCGGCACGACCGATGTCGCAGTTATTTCGCTTGGCGGCATCGTCGCATCGACCTCCGTGAAATGCGCGGGGAATCGCGTGGATCAGGCGATCGCCGACTATATCAAAAAGACCTTCAACCTCGCGGTCGGCGACAAGACCGCCGAGGATATCAAGATCACCATCGGCTCTGCGGTTCCGCTTGAGGAAGAGATCACGATGACGATCAAGGGCCGCGATTTCATTGCTGGACTTCCGCGCTCGGTCAGCGTCTCGACCAACGAGATCGTGAAAGCGATCGACAAAGAGATGCGCGAAATGGTGAAGGCGATCAAAGATGTACTGCAGGATACGCCGCCCGAGCTCTCGGCGGACATCATCGACCAGGGGATCATCATGACTGGCGGATCGTCGCAGCTCCGCAATCTGACCGAGCTTGTCTATCGCCGCACGGGTGTCCGGGCCATTCTCGCCGACGATCCGCTCTACTGCGTTGCGAAGGGGACCGGCGTCGCGCTCGAGCATTTGGATACCTACAAAAAGACGATCATCGCCAAGCGATAAAAAATACAGCGTATCCGAGAGGATACGCTGTCTGTATGACGGAGGTCTTGAGCTAGAGCTCTCCGCGCTTCCGAGTAGAAATGTTGCCGTGCGCATGTGCTTCAGGGATGAACGACACGGCGTTGTATGCACGTAGTGCACGATCACGTTCGGACTCCGACCCAAAAACAAGGCACGACGAAACCGTGTTGTCGTCGGGGCCCCAGGTGAATGTGATCAGATGTGTCAGATGTGCCGGGTATGTATAGTCATCATTCTCGGCCTGCGCACTTCGCATGGCGGGCTTCCGGACATGGACATCTTTGATGATCTCGACCCATTGATCCGGCTCTTGCTCGATGATGCGCTCGAGGGCAGCGCGGGCGTCAGCGAGACGGTCGAATCCCTCGTAGCGGTATGCTTCGTCGGAGCGGACATGGGTGAAGACGACGAACTTGGTCCCCTCAAAGGTCATTGTGGCAAAAATGGCATCTTTGGGTGCTGGAAGCCCAGAAAGCGAAAACGATACGGACATGTCCTTCTCCTGTATGATTGTGCCGATCGGAGTTCGATCTGGGAGAATTATATCATATTTGTGTACAAAGTCAATATAAAAAAGCGCCATATCCGAAGGCATTCTGAGTCGGAAATGACGGTACAAAAAACGCCCGATCAACGGGCGCGGTATTTCCGATCACGAATATTGCCGTGCGCTTCGGTTTCGTGAATGAACGAAACAGCATGGTATGCGCGCAGTGCGCGATCGCGGGCGGCATCCGTGAGAAAGGCCATCGTGTCGCCGAAGTACACATTCCCGAAGCCCCAGGTGAATTCGATCGAGGGACTGCCGGCATATTCGCGCGGGATGACCTTCCGCATCGCGGGCTTTCGCACAAGGATCTTATCGGTGAGCCGGACCCATTCATCCGGATTGCTCTCGAAGATCCGTTCGAATGCGTCGCGCGCATCGTCCGGGTCGATGAATTCGACATAGTGATACGCGTCGGATGTCCGAACATGCGACATGACCGTGCGTTGATCGACCTTGATCCAGACGAGCACGGCGAGCTCTGGGGCGGGAAGTCCGCGTTCGAATGCTGGCATATCTTTTCTCCGTGTTTGCGCCAGGGGTTCCGTATTCGTTCTACAATTCTCCGCTGTATTGTCAAACGGTGCATCAGAGAATCAAAAAAGCGCACCCTCATGAGGATGCGCGCCGCTTTGCCCTTCGTGCACGTTCGCCGTGCACTTCGTCTTCCGAAATAAAGCTGAAGATCCCATAGCGCTCGAGTGCGAGATCGCGCGCCCGGTGCCCGGGAAAAACGACCACATCAGAGAACGGTCCCCAGTTGAATTGCAGCACTGGCTGCATGATCCATTCGTCCGCTCGGACGCTCCGGATGACCGCTTTTCGGACAAGAACGTGCTCTGCAATCCGGATCAATCCGTCTGGGTCGCCTTTCTCGATATCGTCGAGGAGTGCGGCTGCCGAGCGGGTCGAGGCGCAGGTCTCGAAGTATGTGTCGTCCGTCCCGCGAATGCGCATCGAGGCCTGAAGGGAGCCGACGACGCCGTGCACCATCGGGAACCAGGCAAGGACGATCTCGAAAGAGGGCGGGATACCCTGAAAATGTTTGCCCATGAGAAACGACCAGTGATCTCTCTTGAGCCTCGCAAGGATCATTATCGAAGTCAATCGCGGCGCGAGAGGCGTGCATGCTATACTCCCGGCATGGCGATCCGATTCGACGAAAAAACGCTACTCCATGCCTATGTGATCGAAGGTGAAATCGCGGCCTCGCGCGACGCACTCTTTGCGCATCTTGCCGCAGCCTGGGGCTTCCAGGGGCATGCAGATCCGGATCTGTTTCTCTATACGGCGTCACCCTTTGGGATCGATGATGCGCGCAATGTTCGCGAGCGCGGCCAGATGCGGCCGATCGGCGAGCGCAAGTATTTCGTGATTGCAACAGAGAATGTGACGCTCGAGGCGCAGAACGCGCTCTTGAAAACGCTCGAGGAGCCGGCTCCGGACACGCACTTCTTTCTCCTGGTCCGAACGAGCGAGACCCTGCTTCCGACGCTGCGCTCCCGCGTCCGGATCGTGCGGCACGATGCCGGTGTACCTGCTCCCGCAGATCCTAAGCGAGGAGAGAGCGACATGCGTAATTTTCTTGCGATGGATCTTGGCGAGCGACTCTCCGCGATCGGGAAGATCGACGCTGCAAAGAAGGACCATCCCGACGACGCGAAGCGTGAGGCCCGGGCGCTTCTCGATACGATCGAGCGTACATATGCGTCTCGTCCGTACGACCCCCATGCCCGCCGCGTGCTCTCCGAAGTGATCGACGCAAAACGCCGCCTTGCTGGACGTTCTCCGTCGCTCAAAATGCTGCTCGAGTATGTTGCGCTGCTCGTTCCTCGTCCCGCATCGCGCATGCAGAAGAAATAAAAGCCCCTCTCCGGCATGTGGGGGAGAGGGGCGAGCGTGCGAGGGTTGAACTCGTGAGCATGTTTGGAGACCCGCTTTCGTATCGAGGGTTCCAAGACCGGAGACGCGGGCGCGAGCCGGAGGGCGAGACATATCCAGAGATATGTCGAGACCGAGGCGACACACACGCGTCCCGGGATGGGGACCCGCAGAGCGGAATGGGGTTTTCAAGCATGCTCTAACGTTTCTTTCCGCGTGAGCGGAGTTTTTTGAGCGACTTCAGGACTTGATCAGCGAGGATCGCAGCCAGGAATCCGCTCAGGGTGTCTTTCATGATCTCCGAAAGAACGTCGATGGACCAGAACATCACGGTCACCTCCTTTTGTTCGAGTTGTGGCCTTTCGGACCAGGTGAATTATAGCATAGAAATCGAAGAATAGCAAGTTCATAGGAAGGCTCAACCGAGCGCATATTTTCGGCAGACGAAATTTCTGATAGAATGCAGCAATCTATGGCATACAACTTCTCGAACGTGAAGGCGCGCATGAAGGAGATCGACGAATGGTTCCGCAAGGAATGTTCGCTTCTGCGCACTGGCCGGGCAACGACAGCGATCCTCGATTCCATTGCAGTAGAGGCCTATGGTGCGCGAACCCCGATCGCGCATGTCGCGTCGATCACGATGGAAGACGCACGAACGCTGCGGATCGCTCCGTGGGACAAATCTCAGGTCAAAGCGATCGAACAGGCGATCCAGAAGGCCGACCTCGGTCTCTCGACCTCGGCAGACGATCAGGGTATCCGCGTGATTTTCCCGGAGCTCACCAGCGAGCGCCGCGGGCAGATCGTGAAGCTCCTGAAGGAGCGTCTCGAAGACGCGCGCATCAGCGTGCGCAAGGAGCGCGAAGAGGTGCTCTCGCAATTCAAGAAAGACGAGAAGGAAGGCACGATGAGCGAGGATGATCATTTCCGCGCAAAGGAAGAACTTCAGAAGATCGTCGATGAAGCGAATCGCGGATTGGAGGAACTCACCGCAAAGAAAGAAGCAGAGATCACTGCCGGGTAGCCGCTCAGGTCGGAGACATTCCTATGCTTGTCACGATCCTCGCTCTGCTCGCGATCTTATTCGTTCTCGTGGTCGTCCACGAGTTCGGGCATTTTATTACCGCGAAACGCTTCGGCATTCGCGTCGATGAATTCGCGTTCGGATTTCCTCCGAAGCTCCTGTCGATCCAGTGGGGCGAGACACGCTATGCGTTCAATGCAATCCTGATCGGCGGGTATGTGAAGATTTATGGCGAGAACGGCGACGATGCCGAGGAGCCTGGGGGAGATCGTAGACGAAGCTTTACTGCTCAGCCGCGCTGGAAGCAGGCGCTCGTGATTGCTGCTGGTCCGCTCTTTAACATCGTGCTCGCGTGGGTGCTCCTGTCCGGGCTTTTCATGGCAGGGATGCCGACCTCCGAGCTTTCCACGGAACGTCCGCTTTGGGACGCCGCGGTCACGATCGTCGACGTGCGCGCAGGGACTCCCGCATCGGGCGCAGGATTCGCGATCGGCGATCGCGTGCTCGATGTATCAGACGGAGTCACAGAGATGACGCCCGCAACTGTCCAGGATCTGATCAGTTTCATCAAAACGCGCGAAGGGAAGGTGCTTGCATTCGGGATCGAACGCGATGGCGTGCGCGAAGATCGCATCGTGACTCCCGTCGCTGGGATCGTCGAGGACGGCGCCGCGATCGGCGTCTCGCTCGATCGGATCGGCATGCTCATGCTTCCGCCACATCTCGCGTTTGTCGAGGGGGGAAAAAGCACCGTCATGCTCGTCGAGCTGACCTATCAGGAATTCGGAAAATTATTCTCCCGCGCGGTGCAGGGCGAGGCGGACCTCGACGAGGTCAGCGGTCCGGTCGGGATCGCCAAGGTCGCAGGCGACGCGGCGCGCGAGGGTATGCACGAGTTCATCTTTCTCGCCGCACTGCTTTCAATCAATCTCGGGATCATCAATCTCATGCCGTTCCCCGCGCTCGATGGCGGACGGATCCTCTTCGTTGGGATCGAAGCGATTCGCCGGAAGCCTCTTGCACCGGCGGTTTCAAACATGGCCAATGTCGCCGGCTTTGCGATCTTGCTTCTCTTGATCGCGATCGTGACGTTCAACGACATCGCCAAACTCGTGTAGCAGGGAGATACGGTGCATCGTCCGGAGAAATAGGCTACAATGCCGTCCATGCGACAGTCACAGCTATTCACCCGGACCCGTCGGGAAGCGCCCAAGGACGAGGTGGCCAAGAACGCCCAGCTGCTTATCCGCGCGGGCTATATCGATAAACTCCAGGCGGGCGTGTACACCTATCTCCCGCTCGGCCTTCGCGTATTGAAGAAGATCGAGACTATTATCCGCGAGGAAATGAACGCCATGGGCGGGCAGGAGGTGCTCATGCCGTCGTTTCATCCCAAAGAGCTTTGGCAGAAGACTGGGCGTTGGGATGCGATGGATGATCTGTATAAGGTGAGCGATACGTCGGGCCGCGAGAATGCACTCGGGCCGACGCATGAGGAAGTCGTCACACCGCTCGCGGGGACGTTTCTCTCGTCGTACCGCGATCTTCCGATGTACATCTACCAGTTTCAGAACAAATTCCGCATGGAGCTCCGCGCCAAGTCGGGCATTCTCCGCGGGAGGGAGTTCATCATGAAGGATTTTTACTCGTTCCACCGGGACGAGGCGGATCTTGCGGAATACTATGCGCAAATGAAAGACGCCTATGCGCGCGTGTTTGAGCGAGCGGGAATCGGCGAGCGGACGTATCTCACCTATGCATCGGGCGGCAGCTTCTCCAAGTATTCGCACGAGTTCCAGATGCTCACCGACGTCGGCGAAGATCTGATCGCCATCTGCGACAAGTGCCAGATCGCCATCAACAAAGAGATCCGCGAGGATCAACCCAATTGCCCTGAGTGCGGATCGAGCGATCTGCACGAAGAGAAGGCGATCGAAGTGGGAAACATCTTCGAGCTCAAGACCAAGTTCTCCGACGCGTTCGGGCTCTCGTACAAAGACGAAGCAGGGAAGGACCAGCCGGTCGTCATGGGCTGCTACGGCATCGGCCTCGGACGCCTCATGGGTTCCGTGGTCGAGGCATATGCCGACGAGAAGGGTATCGTTTGGCCTGACGCCATCGCGCCGTATCGCGTGCATGTTCTCGCGCTCGGAAAGGAGGGCGAGGAGTCATTTACTGAAGCGGAGAAGCTGTGCGCAGAACTTGAAGCCGGAGGCGTCGAGGTGCTCTTTGACGACCGCGACGCAGGCGCAGGCGAAAAGTTCGCCGATGCTGATCTTCTTGGTCTTCCGCATCGCATTGTCGTGTCCAAGAAAACGCTTGCCGAGGGGAAGGTGGAATACAAAGCGCGCGGATCGTCCGAAGCAATCCTGTGCACTGCGAACGAAGCGATCGAGAAGCTCGCGTAGGGTTCGAATGGACTCAAAAACAAAAGCCTCGCATGCAACGTCATGCGAGGCGATCAGGTCATATCGACGAGAACTGAACGCAGCTTCTTGCGAACAGCGTTCGTGTATTCGCTGGTGATCCGGGGATCGGACGAGAGCTGTTCGGCTGCAAGGATCATGATGAGAACGCCGAGATCCTCTTCGGTCATGTCGTCCTGGCTCATGATGATGCCGCGGAGCGATACTGTGACCGGGTTCGCTTTTTCCATCTCGAAGTACGCGAGCGACATGAGCGACATCATTTCTTTGACGCGCTGCTCTGTCAGGTTTGGGTAGAATTTTTTGGCGACAGACATGGCACGCCACTCCTCCCTCCTTCCTGATAGTACTCTCTGCGCCCGCGCCTCCGCAAGAAGAACGCCCCGCGGTACGCGGGGCGAATGCTAGGTGCAGTCAACGAGCTCGGAGCGGATCTCCTGAATGAGCTTTCTGGGAAGCTCTCGCGCGATCCGGGGATCGCACGCGGTGAGATGGGCGACGGCGATCACTGACAGGCGAAGTAAGTCTGCGAGTGCTTGCGGATTGAGCTTCTCATCCGTTGGGTAGATGGTCGAGGATCTGGTCGGAATCGCTATCCCTTTTGCGCTGAGCGCAGCGTAGGCCTGATCGAGGAGAACCGAGATCTTCTCGATCCTGTCGTCGGTGGCGCTTGGAAAGAAATGTGTGAGTATCGGCATGAGCGATCTCGCGGAGCATACTGGAGCACAGTCTAGTCGTTCACGGAAGGGTGTCAATTAGGTAAAAAGTTCGTTCTGTACGAATTCGGCGATACCATAAGCGGTCCGTCAACGAAACGCATCTCGCGATATGCATTTCGCCTTTACTCCATGCCATCCCTCAATTAGAATGACGCCACCATGTTAGAGCGCTTTTACGGGATGTGGGGGAGTGATATCGGGATCGACCTCGGGACCGCAAATACCCTTGTCTACCTTCGCGATCACGGGATCATCATCGACGAACCGTCTGTTGTTGCGCTCAATACCAAGACTAACCGCGTGGTCGCAGTCGGCACCGATGCCAAACAAATGCTCGGCCGCACGCCGGGGCATGTGACGGCAATCCGTCCGCTCGTGGATGGCGTCATTTCGGATTTCGAAGTAACCGAAGAAATGCTCGCGCACCTGATCGGCAAAGCGCAGCGTCTCTCTAAGAAGCAGGGTCGGCCTCGCGTTGTCATCGGCGTGCCATCCGGGATCACCAATGTCGAGACGCGCGCAGTCCGCGATGCAGCGGTCAACGCTGGCGCCCGCGAAGTATATATTGTCGAAGAGCCGATGGCTGCAGCGATCGGTATTCGTCTCCCGGTCCGCGAGCCGGTTGGTTCGATGGTGATCGACATCGGAGGCGGAACGACCGACATCGCGGTGATCTCGCTCGGCGGCATCGTAAATTCAAAGAATCTCAAGATTGCCGGAGATCGCTTCAACGACGACATCATTTCGTACATCCGCGATGAGTTCAAGATTCTGATCGGCGAGCGGACAGCAGAGAACGTGAAGATCGCGATCGGGTCGGCGACCAAGCCCAAAGAAACGATCGAATCGTCCATCCGCGGCCGCGATCTCCTGACCGGCCTCCCACGCGAGGTTGTCGTCACGGATTCTGATATCCGCGAGGCGCTTGCCCCATCGGTGCAGGTGCTCGTCGAATCCACAAAAGAAGTCCTCGAAACCACGCCTCCGGAGATTCTTGCCGATGTCATGCATCGGGGAATCGTCCTGGTCG
>DATIBL010000094.1:0-3563 GCA_035457505.1 Minisyncoccota bacterium
GAACGCATGAAGTAGCTCTTCTCTTCGACCTGGAAGGTGACCGTGGTCGATGCGAGAATATTGAGAGCCTCTTTGGTCTCTGGTTTATCCGCGCCTTCGGTAAACTCCGGCGCATAGGTCGCGGCTTCCGCCATAAACCGATCGAAGGCGAAGCGATCCATCCGGACCGTAAACTCCCGCGCCGAGCTCTTGCCGATCTTCACCTTCTCTTCTGACTCAGAAATCACGAGCGGTGCATGCGTGCGATACGATTCGCCGAGTTTCGTGCGCGTCTCCTCGGAAAGCAGCTCCGGATCAAACTTGGGTCCGAAGAGTGCGGGCGACGCGGTCGCAGTGAGCACTCCGAGCGTCTCCCCCGCGCCTGGAGTACTCGCAAGTTCTTCTTCGGTGAAATGAATGGAGCGCCCTTCGAGGAATGTGAGATCGAGAAAACCTGCGAATTTCGGCATCTTCATGAAGGTGAGATACATATCGGGAGGCACCTGCACCATGCCGATCTTCCCTCCGAGTGCCACACTGAACGGCCCCGCAGAACCATCACCAGAAAGCGAGATGTCCATGCGCTGATGTTTGACCGTTGTTGATGCTTCCACGAGCTCCACAGCGCCGTCGATGGCGAATTCGAATTTCGCGTTCGCCTTCTCCCCCGTGCCGAGCACCATGGCTGTCTGTTCGACCATCTCTCCTTGCGGCAAAAGCGCCATCGCGAGCGTTCCCGTTGCATGATAGCGAAGGCTGTTCATCTCGCGCATCGCAACGACCGACTTCAAGAGCGCCTGCTCCGGGGTGACGCTGAGTGAAACCACTGCGAGGTATCCGCCAACAGCAGCGAGTACCACCACAGCAGCACCGAGTCCGGCGATTCCGAGCACGCGTCGCTTTCGGGCATTGATCTCCGCGAACTCTTCGACTGATCCGTGCCATCCGCCTGCGTTCGGATCATGCTCTTTCGGCGCAGATCGATCTGCCCACGCGCCGTCTTTTGGTGTCTCTCCCAGAGCAGTCGCAGGCGCACTGCTCGTGATCGGCGCCAGCGAAGTCTCCTGCACGGCTTGCCTTGGGGTACTGACGCTCGCTGTTGAAGCCTGCGGGGGCGTCGACTGAGCGGGGTTCGGCGTTGGCAGCGTTTCTGCTTTGATATTGGCAAATGCTGCGGCAATATCTTCTTCGGTCCAGCCGCCCTGCGCGCGAATCGCCTGCGCAAGATCGTCGGCAGTGTATCCCTTCGCAAGGTTCTCACGAATATATTGTTCGAGTGCGGGATTCATAAAAGAATGATGATCGCGGATGATAAGTAAGTGACCTCAAGAGGTCGATCAAGGCGCAGCTGCCGCTCGCGGAACAAGATCAAGGCAAGACCGGCCGGGTTCTCCCGAACAGCCTGCGGTGTCCTTCCCTCGAAGCTCCGCGGTAATATCGGCGTCCGAATCAAGGCGGAGATTTTCTGGATCTTCGAGGTTCACGCCGAGATGATAGAACGGACAGAGCTTCGCGCGGTTCGCACAGCGATGCGCTTTATCGAGCGTTTCAAGAGAGGCGTACGGGTGGTAGGAATACTGGCCGAGCACGTTCTTGGGCGTACTGGTCGAGAGGTATCCCCCGAGCGCGAGATCCTCGAGAACCGGCGGGTAGCGTCCTTTGTCGCGCTTATACGCAGCGAGACCGCGCTCCAGATCGTCGAGCAATTCGAGGCGCAGGGCATCGCGCGTGCGAATCTCCTGCTTCGCGAGGTAGGCGTCGATGCGATTCTTGAATTCTTCGACCGAAAGGGTCGGCGCGGGGATCGCAACTGCGGCAGCCTCGGGCGCCGGAGCGAGCGTCACGGCAAGCGATACGCTTCCGCGCGCGCGGTATCCGAACATCACATCATCGACGGGCCCCGAGAGGCTGAACTTTCGCAGCGTACCATCGGCGCGAGCGACCCATGCCTCCGCGGTGAGCTTCTTGAGCAGCTGACCGAGTCGAACCTGATCCTCGTCGGAGAACACGAGTTCGGTATTGAAATATTGACGATAGAGACTCTGTAAAAACGCGATCGTCTCCGCTTCCTTGAACGCAAGCTTGAAATGATACGACGGGACGCCATCGACCGGCTCATCAGAAAGCGTATCCACGACCGTGAACGGCGCGGTCTTTTTGAGTGCCCCCACGAACGAGGTCGCCTCCGACCCGCCGAAGCGGCCGAGATCTTCGTCCGTCACGCCCACGCCCTCGAGCTCAAGCTGTTTGGCGATCTCGGTCATGCTCACCCGGATCCAGTACGAGGTGAACACTTCGGGATCGACGATATCTGCGCGCGGCGGATTCACGAAGCGGACGTAGATATTCTCGCCGACGACGCGATATTCTGCTTCGGTATCTGCACCAAAAAGGATCTCGCCATCTTCGGCGAACGATCCGGAAAATCGTAAAAGATGCGCACCGTTCCCGAACCCATCCGGCGCCATCGCGACCGCGCCGCTCATTGCAGAACCGGTACGAACTTCCATGCTCGCCGGTCCGGAACGATCGATCTCTTTGACCATCGCGAGATCGCCCGAAAGCGTCATCGCATAAGTAAACGAATCGGCAGAGAAGAGACCGCTCACTGCATTCTCGACCGGGACAGCGATCACACCTGGCTCTGCGCGCTGCTCCAGATAGAACCACCCTCCGGCAGCGATCCCGAGCAGAATGATCGCTCCGGCAAGAGCAAGAAGAATCGTCTTCATTCCCGTCCCGCCGCTTGAAACCTCCGCTCGAGGAGAGTATCCCGACGGTCCAGATGACGCGACTCGGCGCACGGGCATCCCCGGAGCGAGGGGCGGCAAAACCGTTTCGCCAGTTCTCCCGCTTCCGGCTGTCACCACGCTTGCGGAAGAGGTGAGCATCGGTCGAATTGACTCGCGCGCAACCGGGAACGATCCATCGCCAAGGATCGGTTCGCGATCCCCGAGCGCCCCCTCGGCGATTGCAGCAGCGCTTGCCTCATGCGACTCACTTCCATATTCGGCCCAAATATCGGCAATCGGCCGCGCGGCGATCGCTTTCTCTGGAGCAGCCTGGCGTGCGGCGGTGTCGGCGATCTCCTTGGATGACGACGTCTCACCTTGGTATCGCGCCCAACGTTCTGGGATCTTTTCGGCATCGACTGCTAATGAAGGGTCGGGAATGATCTTGTCGATGTGTGCAGACGGCGCAGCTTGAGCGTGTTGAACTGGCGCAACCGGAGGCGCAAGCACGGGCGCAGAGGTAACCGGCGGAGGCGAAGCAGGCATCGGAGTCTCGACGGGAATCAGAGGATCGAAGGCGACAGCGGCTTCCTCCGAGACTTGCACAGGTGCGACTGCGACAACGGACGCGGCGGGGGCCGGTACCGGCGCAGGAGGAAGCGACGCGACCATGTCCCGCTCAAGCTCGGCCAGCGCCTCTTCGACGTCGGTCTTGTCCCAACCACCTTCGCCGACGAGCGAAGCCTCGATCTCCTCGTGCGTGATCCCCGCTTCGAGCTCAGAACGAATAAAGTCCAAGAGGTCCTTGGTTACCATATATGCTCAATGGTACCGCAACTCCGCCCCAAGGAC
>DATIBL010000095.1:0-7942 GCA_035457505.1 Minisyncoccota bacterium
CGAAGGTTTCCTCCCCGCCTCGATGCCGCGCGAGGAGATCCGAAAGATCGTGGAGGCAAAGAAGGCGGAGCTCGGCGTTGCGGATAAAAGCGGCATGGGCAAGCTTGTCGGTGCGGTCATGAAAGCATGCGAAGGCAAAGCGGACGGCGGCGATGTGAAGGCCGTTGTCGAGGAGGTTCTGGGAGCCTAGCGGAGTACACCGACGACAGCATAGAGCGTACGCCCCCTCCGGGGCGTATTTGCTTTTTTGGAGATTTATGCTATAATACACATAGTTTCACAATTCACCTTCATACTTCTTTGAGGAGCACGCGATGTCGACACGAAAGGGTACTCTCACGAAACAACCCGAGCGCTGGAATCCGATTCTTGACGTACGCTTGTCCGCATCAGGGCGCGGTGGCTGCAGCAACATCGATACTGCAGAGATCGACACCGTCGAAGGACTCATCTTCAGCTTCCGACTTTCTGTCGTTGCACATACTCGCGCGACATGCGTCTCGCACTCTACGAACTACCATGCGGAGTACCCGTTGCACCGGAAAATCTACCAGCGTGCGCTCCAGGTTGCGATCCTCCGCCTCCGCGCAGAACAAAAGAAGGAAAAACAGGCATGACGACACCATGGGGGCTTCGGCCCCCTTTTTGTTTTCCGAGAGGTGCGCGATAATACTTGCATTATTGATAGCACCTCATCTATGCAAAAGAATCACGTGTACAACCTGATGGAGCAGTGCGCGCAGGAGCACAAATCGCTCTGGCGCATCACGAGCGATTATCTCAAGGATGCCAAGGGGCATGCGGACGAGATCGCGTTCTGGAAGAAGATGGCAAAGGACAAAAAGGAGCACATCGCCGAGCTCGAGGCCATGCTCGCAAAGCGGCTGAAGAAATAGCACCGACACCGACGGACAGTGAACGCTCCAAAACGGCCTCGCGTGCATTTGCACTCGGGGTCGTTTTTCGTACCATAGGAAAAGATCGTACTTCTTCCGATATGGACGATAGATACAACTGGCGCGAGGCGCTCCGGATCCATGAGTGTACCGTCGGCTACCACCATCACGTCTTCACGTTCCGTGTTCGAGATTCTGGTGGAACCTTCGATGTCTTCCTCGCCACCCACACGCTTCGCGGCGGCGAGATCTGCAAATATGTAAACCACCCGCGGAAACTCGCGTGCGGGAACTCCCCCGATCTCAAGGCAGCGCTTCTTCAGGCGATCGAGGAGCACATGCGTGACTTCCATCATCTCTCCGTCGTCGACCCGAACGCGACTCCATGAATATCCAAGCACATGCAAAGCGGCGCCACTCAATGCCGCTTTTTGTCTTCCTCATATTTCCGCCACTCACTAGAAGTTGGGCTTCAAGAGATATTTGCGATAGAACCGATTGATCTCTTTGACCGCTTCGTCGGCAGTATCGACCACTTTAAAGAGATCAAGATCCTCTTCTGAAATATTACCGCTCTTCACGAGCGTGCCCTTGAACCAGTCGATCAGCCCGCCCCAATATGCGCGATCGACCATAATTACCGGGAACCTCCCGATCTTCTGCGTCTGGATCAGCGTCAGCGCCTCTGAGAGCTCGTCGAGGGTGCCATAGCCGCCCGGGAGAACAATGAACCCTTGAGCATAGCGGATGAACATGACCTTACGGACGAAGAAATATTTGCAGTCGAGCTGCTTGTCGTGATCGATATACGGATTCGGCGTCTGCTCTTGTGGTAAGCGGATGCACACGCCGACCGATCTCCCTTTTGCGTCGTGAGCGCCCTTATTGGCGGCCTCCATTATCCCGCCACCTCCCCCGGTGATAATGCCGTAGCCGTTCTTGGTGAGCTTGTATGCCACCTCATGCGCCAACGCGTAGGTCGGGTCTTCGGGCGATGTCCGAGCAGATCCGAAGATCGAGACGCAGGGGCCGACCTTGTTCAGCATATCGAACCCCGTCACGAACTCGCTCATCACATGGAGCACGTGCCAGGAATCGTTCCCCTTTGCCTTGCTCCAATCGCGCATCACGTGCCGCCGAAATGCTTTCTTGATCTGGGCTTCGCTCCGTTTCTTATCGCTCGCATTCATCATATCGTTCTTCCATTTAGCTTATAGGTCCTCTCTTTCATAACTCCCATGCTCACCCCCTGGTCGCACGATCGAGCGGGAATTCGTCGAGTGTGTGGATCACCAGATCAGCAACATCCTTCTCCTCGCGCGCTTCGTCGGCATAGGGCAGCACGCGTTCGATCCGTACAGCAAATACGTCCGGCACGACCGCTTTGGCGTTTGCGATATGGTGCGGCGAATCGTCGATGAACGCATGCCCGGCGGCGCGCGCGGCAGCGTGCACGTCGAGATAGCGCGCGATCTCTTCCCCTTTCTCGCCCTGGGTCATAATGATGCCGTCGACATACGGAACGATCCCCGACCCGGAGATCTTCTTCTGCTGAAGTTTTGTATTGAGTGAAAAGGTCAGGATCACGATCCGATAATGCTCCCGAGCGCGGACGAGAAACGCTTCTGTGTCGGGATAGAGCATCGCATGAAAATCCGGCGACGGAATCCGTTCGGTGACAATATCCGCGACTCGATCGGCGCGAGATTCGGCGTCCGGACCAAGCCATTCGTAGAATTCCGACGTATCGAAAAGCGTCAGATCGACGTCCAGAAAAAGGAGGGGTTTGGATGTGTCCGGCATCAATTCCATCGTACCACACCCGGAATTCCGCCGCCCGAAGGCAAAAAACCCGCTACGCATATCTGCGAAGCGGGTGGAGCACATGACGGAACGGGAGCGCGAGCACCCTGGTCCAGAGATACCGTGCACGACGGCGGTGAAACGCGATATCCGCGTTCGGACACCAATAATCGACGAACGTAATGTAGACCGACGCCTTTCCTCCGAGAGCAACATGCTCGTCCATCATCCCCTCGCCGATCGGGCCGTAGAGTTTCTGGAGGACATACGCATCCCCGATCGGGACGCCGATCTCGGCAGCCCATGCACGCATCGCGCGCGCGAGCGTAGAGTCGGCAACCGTCGCCATGTACGGGCGTTCGTGCGCCGCGATGAGGTCGCGGAACATCCGCTCGTATGCAGCGAAGAGCGCTCGCCCTCGAAGACGCGAACAATGCCGCTCTTCGCGATAGACGCCCGCACCTTTGACGATGCGGAGATCGAAGCGTCCTATGCCGTGCGTGCTCGCAAGCTTTGCGCGCTCATCCTCCGGAAGGTGCATCTGCAAGGCCGCGCGGATCGTACCGATAAACCCGGAGGTGGCCGCATTTGCGACGATCCCATAGGCAACATCGAGCGTGCGCCGCGATTCGGCGTCGATCTCGACTTCGATCCCGCTCCTGCGCGCGAACCAGAGAATGCGGAAGAGATGCTCCGCGGCTTTTGCCGGCGAGAAACCCATCCCGAGCTGCGAGAGCTTCACTGCGACGTTGCCGCGATCAGCATCTGACATCATTTCGATCTGTTCGACGATCGTGTCCGCCGCAAGCCGCGCGTCGAATTCGCATGCCGCATCTTCGAACGCGAGATGGTATGTCACCAGCCTTCCCTTTGCCCGTTCGCGCGCACCAGTCACAAGCGCTTCCTTCGGCGTCGTTCCTCCGAGGAACATCCCGCGAATGCGCCGACCGTACAGGCTCATGACCGCCGCGTCGATAGCGCGGCCGAGTATATCAAGGATCCCTCTCATTGCCTCTCCCAACGAAGCGTCTTCCGGCACAATAGCGCTCCGGGAGAAAGAATCAACTCCCCTCGCGCACACGGAGCGCTCTCTCCGCTCGTGCACGATACCACCACCACGCATATGCCCCAGCAAGGAAAACGAGATTCGGGATGAAGATTGATGGCGTCCCCCAGCTCACACCGTCGAATGTCGCATCCGAAAGCGGCCAAAATACCGGCGTCGGAAAAAATTCCCGTGAGTGGGTAAAAATGTCCATCAGAATATGCAGGCCCCATGCTCCGAGGATCCAAGGAGGGCGGCGGAGGATGACATACGCAAGAGCGAACACCGCAAAGAAGACGATCAGGCTGTGCGTCAAACTATAGAGCGAAAAAACGTACTCAGGGATTCCGTCATACCCGCTCCCTGGACGCGGAGGAGAAAAGACCGCGCCAGTGACGATCGCGTCCCAGAGAAATCCGATGAAGGGAATCGTGAACGGAATCGCATCCGGGAGCGCACCAATGAGCGTTGCCAATGCGAATGTTCGCTTCGAACTTCGGCCGAAACCGACGCCGCCCCAGAGCGCATGAGAGACAATATCCATACACGGATCGTAGCATATCTTTGCCGCTCATGAGGATCGCGCATGTGCTATGCTTCGCGTATGAGCCGCATCCGCACTCCGGCCGTCGTCCTCCTCTCGAGTATCTCCATCGCCGGAGTCGCACTTCTCGTTGCCGCTGATCCGTCGATCATCACCCATCTACGCGCTGCGGTCGTCACCACCTCGGTCACCGTGCTTCCGCGCACTCCCCCGCCGGAAGCTCCGACTGCGCCGATCGCGATCGCATCGTCGAGTGCGCCCAAGATTGCTCGCGCCGCTTCTGCCGCCACCTCAAGCGCAGTTCGGCTGCTCTTTGTCGGCGATATCATGCCGTCGCGCTATGTGGCGCAAAAGATGGCCCGCAATGGACGAAGCTACCCTTTCCGGGATAGCGCCTACCTTACGCGCGGCGCCGATCTCGCCTTCGCCAATCTCGAATCTCCCGTGACGCCCGGCCGCCCGATCGCGAATTCCGAAATGACGTTCCGTACCGACCCAGAGGTGCTGCCAGAGCTCGGCCGCGCAGGATTCGACGTCGTCTCGCTCGCGAACAACCATACGCCAAACTGGGGCGAAGCAGGCATCCGCGATACGATGCGATATCTCGCCTCCTCTTCGATCGCATTCGCCGGAGCAGGAACGACGAGCCAGGCATACGCGCCCGTCTTTGTTGATGCGGGCGGCATGCGAGTCGCGATCGTCGCGGCAAACGATACCGATGTGGTCCCGACGCGCTATTGCGCGAGCGCGACGCGCACGGGCACAGCCTGCGTCGATCTCGCGCGGATCGCGAGCGTGATCACCGACGCGAGAGCCTCCGCAGATTTCGTCGTTTTCACGATGCATGCGGGAGTGGAGTACGCCACGAGCTCAAGCGCGAGACAGCGACAGATCGCACGGACGGCCATCGACGCCGGAGCAGACGCCGTGATCGGCCATCATCCGCACGTGATCCAAAATGAGGAGACCTACAAGAGCAAGCCGATCTTCTACAGTCTTGGCAACTTTATCTTCGACCAAGATCTTTCCCCGGCGACACAGCGCGGGCTTGTGGTCGTGCTCAATGTGTCGCGGGACGACAAGCGTATCGTCGCGATCGAGCGCTATCGCGTGCGGATCGAGGACTACGCACGCCCCGTCGTCACCTCTTCTTCGACAATGCCGTTCTGAGCGCGTAGGATTCACCCGAGCTGTCTCCTCTCCTCTCGAGCTGATATATTGACCTGATGTCATGGCTAGAATCACAGCCAATCATCTATCAGATCTTTCTCGATCGCTTTGCACGGAGCGGAAATGATCCGCACTGCATCGGAAGTGACGCAGAACCGAGTTTTTGCGGCGGGAACATTCGCGGTGTAATCGAGCGGATCCCGTACCTCGAAGAGCTCGGCATCGACGCACTATGGATCACCCCATGCTACGCCACAAGCGCCTATCACGGGTACCACATCACCGACTTCTTTTCCGTCGATCCGCGCTTCGGTTCAGAAGAAGACCTGCGAGAATTGATCGCCGTTGCGCATCGAGCCAAGATCAGAATCTTGCTCGATTTTGTTCCGAATCACGTTTCGTCGCAGCACCCCTATTTCCTTTCTGCGCAATCTGACGCCATGAGTCCGTACCGAGAATGGTTCACGTTCACCACATGGCCTAACGAGTATCTCTGCTTTCTCCAGTATCGCGAGCTCCCAAAACTGAACCTCGAACATCCTGCTGCACGAGCACACGTGGTCGATGCTGCAAAGAAATGGCTCTCGCTTGGAGCCGACGGACTTCGCCTCGATCACACAAGCGGCCCGTCGAGTGATTTTTGGAAAGCATTTTCGCACGCGATCAGATCAGAATTTCCGGATGCGGTACTCTTCGGAGAAGAGTGGATGCTCGGAACAACGCTCCGTGATCTCCGCACTCTTCATACGCCCATGAAGTATCTCAAGTGGTTGTTCGGCGAAACGTCGGACATGCTGCAGATGACCCACCGCGATTACTTTGATGGCATTCTCGACTTTTATGGCCGCAAACTGCTTTTGGATGCCGCAAAAACAGGGGGCTCCATACTCCGCTTTGCCCGCCATCTCGCAAAATATCCTCTGAACTATCGCCCAGTGCTTTTCATCGACAACCACGATATGGATCGACTGCTTTTTACTCTTGAAAATGACGAAAACGCATACCTCGCGATCGTTGGCCAAATGATCGAATCATTGCTTCCGGTCATCATCTACCAGGGCGACGAACGCGGCGTCACGCAAGAGCGTGCGTGCAAATCCTATCCGACGCACGGCGATCTCGCCGTCCGGCGCATGATCGACTGGAGTTCGCGCAATGAGCACATCTATTCAGAAGTTTGCCGACTAATCGCAGAGCGGCGAGCCCGGCGCGCACAAGCGCCACACTGATCGAATTCCCTACAATTTCTTCGCTCTCGAACGCTTCTGCTTTGCGTTTGCTGCCGCAATTGCGCGATCGCACCATTCGCGGAAGCGCGCGCGGTCCGACTGCACATCTTCCGGTACGAGCCAGTAGGACATCACCATTGTCTTGCCGCCTTTTGCACGATAGACGAACGGATGCGATTCCGCTGCCTCGTAATATGCATCGTCTTCCGGTCCGCCAGATTTCACATAGAGCTCTCCCTCAGCGATGAGTGCGAACATGACCGTATCGTGGTAGATCCCCCATCCGCCGAACATTGCGCGGGAATGCACCCGAGCATCATCCTGGAAGAGATCCCCCATCACGTACTCATGGAATCCGCTGTCTTTTGCCATGGATCACTCCGGGATCTTGTACCGATCGATCCCGTGGAGCTCCGATTCTTCGTCGTAGTGTGCGACCAGATCGTCGAGCTCGCGCTGGTACCCCTGGGGGTCCATTTTTGACTTCACATCGGCACCATACATGCGCTCCATATCACGCTCTGCGAAGCGCTCCGACAGCTCGTCCCAGAAGGTGAGGTCGTCGTATCGCTTCACGATCCGATCGAGTTCTCGATCAAACTCAAATGCGCGGGAAGGATGAAAATGCTCCACGCCCTCATCGGTCTTGTGCCGATACACAGCATCCGGAAATCCGGCATCCTTTGCGCGGGAGAAAATGTATTGTTCGAGCGCGTCGAATTCGAGCAGCATGTCTTCGTCGTCGCGCCGTCCGTTCGCGATCCAATTCGCAAGATAGACCGCTTTCAGTAGGGTCTTAAATTGCTCCCGCGTCACGGCGAGCCCAACGATATCCGCATTGGAATTGGGGTCGATCTTCGGTTTTTCGGCCATGGCACTATGCTACCTCGCCGAACGCGACTTTCGCAACGCCCGCAGCTATTGGCCCTCCACCGACGGACTCGACGTCGCAAATCGGATCGCTCCGGCCGCATCCACGTTGAGATCGCCGCGATATGCACCATCGACGAGAAGCAGCATGCGCACCGCACTCCGTGCCGGCCGGGTATCAGCAAGCGCTGCTTTAACTGCCTTCGGATCGAGCGATTCCAGGGATCGCGCCGCGTCTGATTTTCCCGACAGCTTTGCCCACCATGGAAGATCCACATCGATCGCACCGGTCTCCGCATCCACAGCGATCGCAACCCGCGCCTTCAGATCAAAAAACCAGAAGAGTGCGATCGTGTCATCGCGCTCGATCGCCACCGTCCCGGAC
>DATIBL010000096.1:0-2254 GCA_035457505.1 Minisyncoccota bacterium
GAAGGCAAGCTCGTGATCCAGCGCGTGATCGAGAATATGCGCAAAGTGTCGGGCGTGATCCGCGCGGTGTACGTTGAGGACTACGATATGGACGTTGCGCGCATGCTCGTCTCAGGCGTTGACCTCTGGCTCAATACGCCCACGCGGCCCAAGGAAGCGAGCGGCACCAGCGGAATGAAAGCGGCGCTGAACGGCGTTCCGCACTTCTCCGTCCTCGATGGCTGGTGGCTCGAGGGGCATATCGAGAACGCAACGGGCTGGTCTATCGGTCCGCATCCCGAGCGCAATTGGACGGAAGACGTCGAATCGGAGGATGTGGAAGATATGTATACCAAGCTCGAGTATGTGATTCTGCCGCGTTTCGAAGGCGAGCGCGATGCCTGGGTCAAGATGATGCGTCAGTCGATCGCGATCAACGGATCGTTCTTCAATACACATCGGATGGTGCAGCAGTACGTGATCAACGCCTACTTCAAATAAAAACCCTCATATCCGGCGACCTGCGTCGTCGAATGCGTCGCGAGTCTGGTCGAAGTATAGGAATACATCTTCCCAGACATCGCTCCTTTTCTCCTCGCATCTCATCCGGATCAGAGGGTTTTTAGGCACGGTCGCTGAAATCGGCGATCTCCTTTGTCACGTTCGTCGCGAGCCCTGTCGCAGTATCGACATACAGCTCCAGGGCATCACTCCTCCGCTTCGCGGATATCGCACGATTTCAGCAACCTTGAGGATGCACATTGCCGTCATCTCCTTGTCTGGCATCAAACAGAACGCGTTGTTTTGGATATCGCGCGGTTTCAGCGACCCCTGGGCGATGAGTTCGGAATTTGCTCACTTCACAAAACCACCTCCATACACAGGAGGACCACTAAATCCCCAGAGTGCAAAAGCTGCGATAAGTGCGACGATACTCCAAATCATGAGGGACATACCAGATCTCTTCTGCGCCTCACTCTTCTCGAATAACGATGTGATGTATTTTGCCACTCCCCAGAAGAATACGAGAGTTGCAACGAGTATCCAGATCGGAATAAGCCATGTGACGATGGTCACGAAAGCGTGCTCTGTGGTGTCAAATAGGTTTGATGCAAATGCGACACTTGGTAGGGTAATGGCACTCGGGACGAAATATTTTCTGATGATACTGACCGGAATGACTAATTTTTGTTTCATATTTTGTGAAAAAAGTCACCTGGTAACTTATCGGACATCATCAAGTCTAGCATAATGAAGAACAAACATCGAAAAGCAAGGGCGGTGAAAAAACAAATCCCCGCGGGATGCGGGGCGGCGTGATGAAACGCGGATCAGGAGATTCCAGGATCATCGATCTTCGGATTGTCACCATGGCGGAATTGTCGCATTGCGATCAGGTTGAGACAGAGACCTCGAATGACGCGATACGTCGCATAGAGCAAGAGGAGGCCGAGGGCAACTGTGCTCAGTTCAAATCCGATAGGAGAGAGCAAGACGATGAACACGCCAAATGCGACCGCCTTGATCGCTCTTCGAAAATCCGGGATCGTGTTCTTGGATGCCGTGTCGGCAAGGGCGATCACCACGAGGCCGTAGATGGTGTAGCACATGCCGAACAGCATGGTGATGAGCGCGTGATTGCGACGAATGCTCTCCGGGAGATCGTAGATGAAGGATTCGGGGAAGAACGCGAGGTAGCTTTGAATGATTGAATCGATGGTATCGATGAAAAGAAATAGGTCCATCGCTGTGATGTGCACCGAGTGTTCTGGCTGTCACTATGCGCGAGGGGGCGTCGCACGTCAATCCGTTCCGCTATCGATCCGCGTACTCCTTGAGGAAACCCTCGAGTGTTTCGAGGACGATCTGCATACTTTTTTCGCTGCAGCGGTCGATTGTGTCGCGCTCGGTGTGCCATGCGTCGTAGTCGAGATCGATCAGGAGCGCCGCAGGAACGCCGACGCGCTGAAGCGGGAGATGGTCATCGTGTACGGAGATCGTCTTTGATCCCGCAAATGCATCAGGGGCGATCTCGCCGCCAACTTTCCAGAGGAGGTCCGTCACGTCTTTGGCATTGCGCATCGATGAGGTCTCGCGAAGGAAGTGGAGGTCCGTGTCGCAGACCATGTCGATCACGATCGCGGCTTCCGGCTTGCCGTTCGGATAGTGCGCGTCGAGGCGCTTGGCGAAACGATTTGAGCCGAGCGGATGCCAGGCGAGACTTCGCGTCGGCGAAGCGGGGTCGTACTCCTCTCCGTCGAAGAACACGAGATCG
>DATIBL010000097.1:0-49351 GCA_035457505.1 Minisyncoccota bacterium
TCTCACTCGCGTAACTCCGGGAGATTTGCTCCCGCTTCTTCGTCGCGAAGGGGAGTGGGCCGAAGTGCGCCTTCCAGATGATCGCATCGGCTGGGTGATTGAGACGTATATCGCAGAAGCACCATGATCTATTCCCGTCGAACAACAGAGGGACTGACGCTGATCGAAATGCTCATGGTCGTGAGCTTGATTGCGATATTGATGTCTATCATTATTATTGCGATCAATCCGGTCCGGCATTTTGCCGAGGCGAAAAATGCGCAGCGCTGGTCGAATGTGAATGCGATCTTGAACGCCGTGTACCAATATTCGGTTGATCATGATGGCGCATTCCCGGCTCCGTTCTCTGCGGTGGCGACAGAGATCTGCAAAACTGGCACGGCTCCAGCGATTTGCTCGGCGAACGGCCTTCTCGATCTTTCACTGCTCACTCCGACCTATGTGGTCTCGCTCCCGGTCGACCCTGCCGAGCTCCCGGGATTCGGGACAGGATACCTCATCGCGACAACCACCGGAAATCGTGTCATAGTGAGCGCTCCGCATGCGGAAGAGGGCGATACGATCGTAGTCAGCCGCTGAACAGGATTCCACAAGGGGCTCCTTTTTCGGTATTGCACCCCGGAAAAATGATGTACAATAGGGTAAATTTGGCTTATCAGTAACTTTCAGATATGCGCAAATTGCAGCAAAAAGGTTTCACTCTTATTGAAGTGCTCGTCGTGATCGGTATCATTGCGATCTTGGCGGCGATCGTCGTCATCGCGATCAATCCGGCACGCCAGTTCTCACAGGCAAATAATTCACAGCGCTGGTCGAATGTGAACGCCGTATTGAACGCGGTCCATCAGTATTCTGTGGACAATCGCGGACAGATTCCGAGCGGACTCACCGGTTCGTCGACGGAGATCTGTAAGTCGGGCGTGCTTGTCGCGACCTGTACTGGAGCGGGCCTCCTCTCTCTTGATGCGGCGCTCGTACCGACCTACATCGTGTCGATCCCGACGGATCCGACTGGTGCGTCGACAAATGGCGCAGGATATGAGATCTCGACCACAACCGGTAATCGCATCGTGGTGACCGCACCGGATGCAGAGCTCGGAGTGACGATCTCCGTCACTCGCTAATCCGAGAGCACAAAAATAAAAAGCGGACCGCAGGGTCCGCTTTTTATTTTGCACCCTTGATGAGCGCGACGAGCTCGCCTTTGCGCTGCTCCATTTCGCTTTGCGTTGTCGCCTCGAGGTTGAGGCGAACAAGCGGCTCGGTATTCGAGGCGCGAACCGAAAACCACCAGTTCGGGTATGAGACCTTGACTCCATCAAGCTCAGAGAGTTCTCCGTCCGGGTACGCCGCCTTGATGCGAGCGAGAACCTGCTCAGTATTTGCGACGGTGAAGTTCTGCTCCCCGGAATGGGAATAGCGCAAAAGCGATCGCCAGAGTTCCGAGAGCGGCTTTCCGGTCTTGGCCATCGTGTTCAAAAGATAGATCGCTGGCAGTGGACCCATTTCCGCGTAGTAGCCCTCGCCGAAATAGTAGTGGCCGGAAAGCTCTCCCGCGAGACGCGCATGCTCATCTCGCATTTGTCGTTTGATGTGCGCATGCCCGACGCGGCATTCGTGCGCGATGCCTCCTGCGTTCGCGATCTCTTCCTCCACAACGCGCGAGGACCGAAGGTCTGCGAGAACGACTGCGCCGGGATATCGCGTGAGGACCGATCGTGCGAGAAGCGCGGTGACAAGATCCATAGGAACGATGTCGCCCTTTTCATCCACGAAACCAACTCGGTCACCGTCACCATCAAAAGCGATCCCGATATCTGCGTGTTCTGTGCGTACAGCGTCTTGAAGTTCTGCGAGTGTTTCGTGCTTTAGAGGATTAGCTTCATGATTCGGAAATGTCGGATCGAACTCTCCATAGAGGATCTTCACAATCTCGAGCGACGGTTCGAGTGAGCGGAAAAGCGGAATGTCGAGGATCCCCATCGCGTTGGCGGTATCGATCGCGATCCGAAATCGCCGTTCTCCGAAGTTTGCAAACGTGCTGAGGAATTTTTGAAATTCGCGCGAAATATCGTGACGCTCAATTTTCCCGGGCGTCGACGCGAGGAGGCTGTCTTTTCCGAGCGCGATGTCGCGAATTCGCTCCAGTCCGCTCCCGAGTCCCATCGGCACCGGCCCTTTTGAGCAGATCTTCAGGCCGTTATACTCGGGGGGATTGTGCGATGCTGTCAGTGAAATGCATCCGTCGACATCGAGTGCGTAACCGGCGTAGTAGACCATCGGCGTTGTCGCCAGTCCGAGGTCGATCACGTCAGCGCCAGCGTCCGTGATCCCCTTGGCGAGTGCAGCAAAAAGCGACGGCGACGATGCACGCGTGTCTCGTCCGATTGCGATCGACTTGGCTTGCAAGAGCTTCACGGTCGCGCCGCCGATCCGTTCTGCAACCTCCTCGTTGATCTCGGTCGGGTAGATCCCTCGTATGTCGTAGGACTTGAAGATCTGTTTCATGGCCCCATTATACGCCCTGGCCGAGAAGACAAAAGCCGCTCAGAAGAGCGGCAGGATCAAACCCGATGTCCGTAAAACAAGAATTCTTCCTTGGCTTTATCTGCGACCTCGCGCATCTGCAAGAGATTTCCGCTCTTCAAGAGCGAGAGCGGGGCAACATTTCCGAATAAGCGGTGAGGCGTTTTTGCGTACACGGCGGCAAGTGCGTCTGCGTCCACTCCAGAGAGAAGACCACGATAGCAGCCATGCATCGTGAGCGCACACCGGATGCGTTCTGCTGCTTCGGCGCAGAGATGTCTTCGTCCGGCTGCGGTATTCATGATCCGCTGTCGGCTTACGCCGAACACAGGGAACCACTCAGAATGACCGAATCCCCAAAGCCCGCTAATCCGAAGGATCATCTCCGCGAGCAGATCCTCGTCTTCGTCCTCAAGCGTAAGGATCTCGTCGGGATAGACAACCTGAGTCGCGCTGATCGCTCCGCCTCCGCGATCAATCAGCATGCCGGAAAGGGCGTCGCAGGTGCGGAATATTCCTTCGGAATTTTGTAATGCTATCTCAAGCGGTGTTTTGCCGAAGAAGGGGGACCGCCAATTTCTGCGCTTCATCCACTTCCGCTGGATCGCCTCATCGTAAGGCCAGATGCATCCGATAAAGAAATATGCCCGAACGACGAACGACGCCATCCGCATACTGCTCTTGCCCGGGCCAAGCGCCTTGTTGCGATGCGCCTCGTTGTGCGCGTGGTGCGACATCTGCCAAAGTTTCCGCTCCTCTTCGTCCGAAAGGCTCCATTGTTCCGAGATCCGACGAAGGATCCGATAGGCTGCGCTCCGAGATGTTTCCCACTGCTCCGCTCGAAACTCGAACATGCATGCTCCTTGAAGGAACATTCTTCATGCATGGTATCGACGCTCGCGGGGATGGTCAAACGCGAGTGAGTCTGAATGAAGATTCTTGAGAGCAGCGTTAGGCAACCCCGGTACTCTCGGTATCGAGCTCCTGCTTGAGCAGTGCGTAGACCTTCGGAGAGAAAACTTCTTTTTCGTTCAGGTCTTCGAGGATGCGGTCCTCTGCCTTTGCGATTCCGGATTCGGCGAATGTGGTGCCGAGCGGGGCGAGAATGTTGCGATGCTCGTGGTAGATGCGATCGGCCTCCTCCTTTGCGGTCTCCTCCAGTTTTCCGTAGTGCGCGATGACCTCGCTCACGATTGCGCCGCCATAGATCTTTGCGTCGCTCGTCACGATGCTCTGCAGTTCTTCCTGGACCTTGCGCGTAATAATGCGCCGCGCGCGATAGTAGGTATAGAGCATAACGATCTCCTCGCTTTTGTCGTCGATGCCGAGCAGTGTGCGGAACGTGTCTCGGGCGCGATCGAGCCAGTCCTTCCTGAAATGTTCAAGGCGAACCTCTCCGGCGTGGAGTTCGCGCTCCAGCTTGTTCTGCCGCTCCGAAAGGTCCGTGTAGATCTTGCGGTAGACGGGCTCGTTGATCTCGTTATAGAGGAAGAGCGTATGCAGCGAGTGCTTTTCGACTCCAACCGCGTAGAGCAGGAGCGCTGATTCCGGGATCTTCTTCTCGCTCTCAAGATACGCTGCGCAGTTTGCGCACGCATGCTTGAAGCGCTCCTCGTACTTCATTCGCAGTTCGTCATGAACTTCCTCAGTGATGTAGCGCTTGTTTCGGAAGCGCTCGATCTCGAGGAGGACGCGCGCATAGACTAGCGCTCGTCCCTGCTCGTGCTCGATCCGTTCTACGGCGTTCAGTTCGTCGAGCTTGAGGAAGCGCAGCAGCGGGCCGATCGTCGTCGCCTTGATAAAGAGCGTGAAGTAGATACAGGCGATCGTAATGGCGGTAATAAATTCCTTCGGGGTAAATTCGGTGAAGTGCCAGTTCGCGATCGTAAAATCGTCCGGAATCATGAGGACCATGGTCACCGCAAGCGCGCCGCGAAGCGAGCCCCATGCCATGAGATGCTGCCAGGAGAGCGGGATGCGCTCCTCGCTCTTGGTCCAATTGAGGAACATGACGACCGGATAGACCGACAGCGCGCGCGCGACCATCACGACTGCGATCGTGATCAGCACCGGACCGAGAATGACGAGCAGATCGATCGGCAGGCTTGCGAAGAGGAGGCCAATCAGAATAAAAACGATCGAGTTTGCGACGAAGGCGAAGTATCCCCAGAAGTCTTCCATGTATTCGGCGACGCGCGGCGAGATCTTGAACCGTCCGTAGTTTCCGACCACCATTGCGGCAACGACAGTCGCAATGATCGACGAAATATGAATGTCATGACCGGCGACGCGGAGATGATGCGTCATGAGTTCTGAGAACATGAACGTAAAATGAGCAACGATCATCGTGAGGGTGATCTCGATGTACTGATTCTCCTTCACGTACTGAATGATCTTTGAGAAGAGCGTTCCCATGATCATACCGAAGAGTATGCCGCCGACGACCATGGTGAAGAACGAAAAGATCCCCTCAGTGATCGACTCCGCGCCGTTCCAGCCGGTGGTCAGGATGTCGAGGGTGATCAGAAAGAGTGCGAGCGAGGTTCCGTCATTGAAGAGCGATTCTCCCTCGAAGATGAGCGAGAGGCGCTTGGGTGCGCCGTATTCTTTGAAGAGCGCGAGCACGGCAACCGGATCTGTTGCGCTGATCAGCGTACCGAAAAGCAGCGTGATCTCGAACGGGATCGGGAAGCCGATCCATCGCGCACCGTAGAAAAGTCCGAAGGCGATGAAAAGGGTAGAGATCAAAAGGGAGACAACCGAGAGCAGCGAGATCGAGCGGATGTTCTCAGTCATCCGGCGGACATTCATGTTGTATGCCGATTCGAAGATAAGCGTCGGAAGGAAAACGAAGAACAGAAGGTCTGGTGTAAGTTTGAAGCTGGCAATGAAGGAGAACTCGGGGATCTTTGAGATCGGGATCAGGGCGAGTCCGACAATAACCAGAAAGACGGTATATGGAATGCGAAATCGTTTCGCAAGAAAATATGCTCCGGTCGAAATGAACAGCAGAGAGACCAGAGACATCATGATCGCAAGCGTGGGTGCCATACGTTGTGTCGAGACAGGGCTCGGAGGCCCGTTTGAAAATGAATAACTTCGAATTTGCGTCCCTGGTCGGGGGTCGAGAAGAGGCGCACAGAAGAATACCGCACTATAGCATTGCTATTCCGGGAATAGCAATATGCCGCATTATAAAATGCGGCATGGTCAGGGTGTTCGTCGAAAGAGCTGAGAGAAGAGCGTGATTGATCTTCGCCACCCGTCGATGGTGAGCAGATCAGCGTCCCAGACAAAATTCTTTCCTCCGAGCTGGACGATCTTGAGTTTGCTTCGTTTGTCGCGATCGACCCCGAAAAGCATGGCCAAAAAAAGACAAATTCGTGACGGTCTCCCGCAATAGACGAATTCGAACCATCCGGTTCGGGTTTCGGGATAATAGGACTCCCGGTGCTCGATCATTCCAAAGAAGCGTTCGGTGACGAGGTACTCCGGTCGCGCGTGCTGGTTTCTTCCAGGGCAGCGGATCGGATGCATCCAAAGGATCTTCTTCGCTGCTTCGAACGATGCACCGTGGATGACGCCGATGACCGTTCCGCATTTTCGGCAGCGGATCGGGGCAAATCGTTCCATGGCACGCACAAGCTATTCCTTTCCTAGTTTGGCGGTTCGGGCCAAGTTGTCAAATCTGCTGGGTAGAGGTGCTGGAGTGGGTTATCCACACCTATCGTTTGTTTGAACTTCCCAAAACAAGTTGCTATACTTGTGGTTATGGAGGAATTCCCGCAAATGTGGGCATTCCTTTTTCTTTTCGCTATATGGTATTTTTTGGCTCCAAGACTTTGCTGATCGCTTCCCGTCGGTACCTTCTGTTGATTCCTCTGATCATCGCGGCCGGCCTCCTTGGCTTCATTCCAAGCGCTGCTGAGGCTGCCCCGTCGACTGTCGTGACCGGAGTTGTTGATGGATGGGCACACAGCAAATCTCGACCAGTGCTGTATAACGGGCAGTATTTCTTTCTCGTCTATCATGCGAGTGGGGGAAATCTGTATTACAAGTCGAGTGCTGATGCCGTCACGTGGTCAGCCACCTCGACGCTCCTTTCGACTGGAAATACCCCATATGAGTTCGATATGTTCCAGGTCGATGATGGAAAATTTGATCTGGTCACCTCGTTCACCGCGGCAGCAAATCCGCAGGTTACTACCTGCGCGATCAGTGGTGCCGCCATCACCTGTGGAGCGACAACGACAGTGAGCTCGGCTGTTGCAAATCTCCCAGTCAGTATTACCCGCACTCCGTATACTGGCCGCGTGTGGGTCGCGGTGCGCAATGCTGCCGAGCTTGAAGTGTGGTCGGCGAACACTGCTGGAGATGTGACATCCAGTATGACGTTTACTGATGAGGTTGCGGGCGGGGATGCAAATCTGGTCGGCGAGGTAACGATGGTGCCCTATTCTTCTGGCGTTGCAGCTGATCGCGTACTCGTCATCTATGCGCGCGATCCGGGAGGGACGGGTTCAGATGGCATCTACTCGCGCGATATTACCGATGGCGGCGGAGCCGGAACGCGTCTTGATGTGCAGCTAGCGAGCACACAGCAGAATACCAACCTTTTCGGGAATGCGATCCGCATCTCTGATGCGCATTTCAAATTTATTTTCCGAAGCGTAGGGAGCGCGTTGCCCGCAGGGGGGACAGGAGTATTTGCGCATGCATGGAACGGCACATCATGGTTTGGGACGACGAATATCGACTCAGAAATTGATGAGGACAATCTGGTCTTTGCATACAATTCTCATAATGATTCCATCTACGCGCTTGCGAATGACACCGCCGGAACAGCTTCGATCGAGCGATGGTATCGCCCCTCCGGAGCCGCGTGGGGCACCGAGGTTTCGGCCGACGGCGCCGAATCGACAGCCCGGAGTCTTCCGGTCACTCAGGCTCAGGAGCCGGCGATGGCGACAAGCACGATCCTCCGCGAGCAGTTCATTCTTCCGTGGGCGTATCGCGTGGCGAACGGGAGTACGTTTGACCTCAAGGTCGATGGGCTTGCACTTGGCGGCACGACGACACTCCGCGCGTTTAATTTTTTGAATGACAACGGAGCAACTGTCGATGCGTATACTGCGCGCGCAGGATTGGCGACCTCGACGATTGCAACCAATGTGAAGAAGGGGGAGCGCATGATTGTGCGATTTCAGGTCGACAACAAAAGCATTGCGACGTCGACAAAGATGTATCGTCTGCAGTGGGAGAACGCAACTGATGCGGCCGGAGTTTGGAACGACCTCGGGACGACAACGCAGATTCGCTGGGCATATTCAGAGAAAGGTGCTCCGCTTGCGCGACAGGGCTTTACTCCTCTCCCGACAAATCAGAGTGGAACATGTAATTCCGGATCGACATACGTCGCTGGGAGATTTGTTAGTGGTACTGGCACAAGTGCCCCGATCTCGCTTCCGCCGGGAAAATGTACGGAGCTTGCGTTTGCGATCGAGACTTCAGGGGCGACTCTCGGGAAGACATATCGGTATCGCCTTGTAAATGGTTTGACAGGACTTGCATTCGACGCGACGATCCTCGGTGGAACTTACTCGACCTATGCGTCTTCAACGATCGAAACAGTGCAAAGCATTCGCTACTCCAAGGAGGCACGCGGCGGCACGAGCGATATGGCAATGGATGCTGCGAATGGGAACAATAACGGCTGGTATATCGACGCAGCGATGGGATCGGATGGTTTTCCTGTTTTCTCATACAACGATTCTGCTGCTTCTTCGCTCAAGTTCATTAAATGCGGGGATATTGCATGTTCGTCGTCAACGGTCCGCACGTTGATCAAGCCCGCGAGTCAGAATGCTTTGGCGATCGGCACCGATGGAAATCCGATTCTCGCCTATTATTCTGAAATCGCAAATGATCTGCACTTTATGAAGTGTGGCGATCTTTCCTGCTCCGCGACGACAAGCGTGTCACTTCACGCGAGCGCGAATGTCGTCGGCCAGGCGCCATCAATGGCGATCGGCACTGATGGAAATCCTGTGATTTCCTATTACGATTCGACAGATAAGGATCTTGAATTTGTGAAATGTCATGACACGTCGTGTACAACTTCGACTCAGCGGACGCTCGATGATGGCGGTGATACATCGGTGGCAATCGGTGCGGAAAGTTCAATAACTGTCGGTCCAGATGGCTATCCCGTCATCGTTTATGAAGGGAGGGATATCAACACTCTTCTTCTTATTAAGTGTACCGATGCTGCCTGTTCAACAACTTCCACTTCGACGACAGTAATTGAAACATCGGGAGGCAGCTCCCCCTCGGCTGCAATGAATGCGGATGGATTTCTTTCGGTTGCGTACTATACTTTGTCTGGAGGCGATCTCAAATTCATCAAATGTGCGAATACGCTCTGCACCTCCAGGACGACGCGGACGCTTGCTACCTCATATGAAGTTTCGTGGCCACCGGTGCTTCTGATTGGTGCAGATGGAAACCCGTTGATCGTGTTTCGTGATTCAACAACGGGGGCTAACAAGATCCTTGCGCTCAAGTGTCATGATTCAACCTGCGGGACGTATTCGATTAGCGTAGTGAAAAGCACTGGGGCGAGTGCCTCACTTGGAGTATATCGCTCTGCCGTGCTGGCTCCAGATGGTAATCCTGTCATTCTGACGCAGATCGATCCTTCTGGAGCGAACGATAAGACACCGCACTTCATTCGTTGTTCAACGATTGATTGCGCGCCTGTCGCGTCGTCTACGGCGAATCTCCTTGGAACCAATGCAGATCTTCGATATTTTCTTGATGATGCAGGATATACGAATGTTGCCAGCTCCGACAATACGTATGATTCAATCACGGCAGCGACCTCGACCCGCCTTGCCTATGTGTTCAAGAAGACCCATACGAACAACACTGATCAGATCGACGTGTCGTGGGAGGGGCAGGTTTCGATCGCGACGACAACCTATTTGAAGATCTACAACTATTCATCGGGAGCATGGGAAACGCTTGCTTCAAACACGCCTTCGCCTGCAACAGACTTCACGCTCTCGGGAGTTCAGTCATCCAATCTCTCAAATTACTACGATGGTGGAAACACCGTTTCCCTTCGTCTGGAAACGGGCACTACGACAAAGGTCACGACCCTCAAGACCGACCAGATCACAATCACTCTCTCGGCTCCCGCTGCGGTTCCCACGATCGTGCACTATCGTTGGCGCGAAGATAATGGGACAGAGACTGCGGCCTCGTACGCGGCGGCCGAAGACACCGCGCTTGCTCCACCGTATCAGGTCTACCTTGGTGATCGCCGGCGGCTTCGCGTGGCTGTGTCAAATGGCGGCGGAGTTCCGGCATCGAATATCACCTATCGACTCGAATATGCCTCTTCGTCGTGCTCAAGCTGGATTGCTGTTCCTTCGTTCAATACGCAGACAACGCAGGAGTGGGTGACCGATCTCTCGCAATGGCTGCCCGACGGTGTAGCGACGACGCACTCGTCCGGGATGACCGTTCCTCCTGGAAAATCATTTGTTGCTGGGCAGGCGAAATTGCATACCAACCAAACAAGCGCGCACACGCTTTCGGCAAGCGAGTACACAGAACTCGAGTATGCACTTCGGTCGACATCCTTCGCGCAGTCAAATCTCCTCTATTGCTTTCGTGTCACCAATGCTGGTTCTGCGTCAGGGTTCTCGTATCAGGTCCGTCCAGAACTGACGCTGAATCCAAATTTCAGACCTCAAACAGGGGGTGCGGGTACGGAAGCAATCGGGGCCGGCTCACAAAGAAATAACGGTCAAAATAGTGGCGGCTCTGGGACTGAGAGCTCGGGCTCTGGTTCCACCACTACCGGTGGCGGAGCCGGGGGCGGTGGAGATTCTGGTTAGGACACAGACGGACGTGTGTTTGCCTCGCGGGGGTCGATTTGCTAGCATGGGTTCGTTCACATTTGCGGGATTAGTTTAATGGTAGAATGGCTGCCTTCCAAGCAGCAGGTGGGAGTTCGATTCTCCCATCCCGCACTCGGCTAACAAAAAGTCTGCTTCTGGGCAGATTTTTTGATATTGCCGATGCGGGGATAGCGAGTGCCCTGCGGCACTCGCGGTGAGAATCGAAGGGCTTTGCGTTATTTACGAAGAGGCTTTGCTCTGAGTAAATCGCAAAGGCATACTGAAGCTGTAGGCTTCGATTCTCCCATCCCGCACAAAAACAGGAAGCCGGACGCGTGAGCGTTCGGCGACTGTGCTTTTGTCGCGATGTGGGAGAATCGAAAGGCGGAAGCCGCGAAGCCGGACCAAAAACAAGAGCTCTCTATAAGAAAAAGGACCCGGTGGGTCCTCGTTCGTCCGCCTACTTTTTCGGAGCCGGAGCGTTGTCTGGAGTGATGATGAAAACTTCTCCTACCTCTGAGTCCGAGCGAACGATGCTCATGTGCGTACTTACGATCTCCTCGCCGCGAAGCATGCGCCCGGTCCACTGATGGAGTGTCTCTCGGGGAGTGTAGGTGATGTGGGCCATCCCGCAGCGCTTTTCGCTGATAAGATGGCTGATCCTCGGGAAGAACAGGTTGAGTTCTTCCTTTGCCTCGATCGACTTTTGCTCCTCGGTCGCGATAAACATGGCGTCCGTCTTTGCCTTGCAGAGAAAGACCGGCTCCGTGCGTTCCTTCCCGAACTCAATCGGTCCAAGATGCGTTGCTCCGGCACTGAAACTTGCAGTAAGGGTCAGACCCGCAATGATCGAAAAAAGTGTTCTCATGGCGAAAAGCCTTCGGTTCCTGTGGAACCCTCCCATGTTTTGCGTGTTTCGGCAAGAAAAAGCTGCCGATTATTCGGCAGCTTGGTGTTGAAGCGTCGCTGCGTGCGCTTCGTCGATCACGCGGGCGATCTGACGTCCGCTGTGCAGGTTTGCGAACGCGACAATCTGTCCGACCACCTCACGGCGTCCGCGGATGAGATATCCTTTGCCCGGGAGTGGAGTTCGAGTGTACGCGCTCGGCTCGACTCCATCCGGGTGGTAGGCGATGTGAGTTTCGATCAGTGCGATTTGCATACGATGCTCCTTTTGCTGCGTGTGAAAGAACAAAAAATAAACAAGCGCCCCGTGGTGAGGCGCTTGGTCTTGTGTCGATTGCGATCTATCGAGACAACGGCAAACGTCCCACCGGGTCGGAGGAAGGAAAAAAGAAAAAGCCGAACCAATATGACGTTGCCTGCATGGGTACACCATACCATATTCACAAAAAAGTGCAAGCACATGTGAGCTTTTCGAGAACCCAAACACCCGCCTTGCGGCGGGTGTTTGGGGTATGTTTGCTGAAACCTTCGATGATTATTTGACGGCGTCCTTGAGCGCTTTGGCGGCGCGGAACTTCGGAACGCGCATCGCTGCGACCTTGATGGTCTCGCCCGTGCGCGGATTGCGCGCGGTGCGTGCAGCTCGGGTCTTCACAGAGAAAATGCCGAGTCCTGCGATCGAAACCTCATCGCCTTTCGTGAGTCCGGCGGTGATGGTATCGATCATGGTCTCAACAGCCTGCTCTGCGGCGACTTTGGTCCCGCCAAGCTTCTCGTGAACGGCCTCGATGATCGACTGCTTATTCATCGTATTGGGTTTACAGCTGCTAATTGCAGTCATTCGTCTCGAATGCGTCGACCGACGCGTCCAAGTGTCGAATAACTCTGCATGCAGAGGTATTGCAACCTCGCTATTTAGTATAAATGAAGCCATTTTTTGCGCAATCGACCCAAAAAATAGGGGTGGACAATGCCTGGAGCGTCAAACGTGTGCCGGTAATGATGCTTTGCGCACAGCCGCGGTCTGATTTAGGGTGATAGAACAAAAATACCGCTCAATAGAGCGGTATTTTAAGAACATGTGGAAGTACTTATCTTGCGTACTCGATGCAGCGGTTCTCTCGGATAACAGTGATCTTGATCTCTCCCGGGTACTTGAGCTCCTGTTCGACCGCGATGGCGATCTCGCGGGCGATAGCGTGGGCTTCCAGGTCGCTGACTTCGGTCGGAGTCACGAAAACGCGGACTTCGCGGCCAGCTGAGAGTGCATATGCCTTCTCGACGCCAGGCTTCGAAAGCGCGATCTTCTCGAGATCCTCAAGCTTCTTGATGTAGTTCTCGACTGATTCTCGGCGTGCGCCCGGGCGTCCTCCCGAGATGGCATCGGCGGTCTGAACGATGATTGATTCGATCGTTTCGTACGGATATTCCTCGTGGTGGGACTGCATCGCCTTGATGATGCGCTCGTCCGCGCCGAATTTCTGGAGGATGCGGCGTCCGATCTCAACGTGGGTACCCTGGACCTCGTGATCCACTGCCTTGCCGATATCATGGAGCAGGGCTCCGGCCTTGGCGATCTGGACGTCAGCTCCGAGTTCTTCAGCAAGCATGCCGCAAATGTGCGCCATCTCGATCGAGTGCTGGAGCACGTTCTGTCCATAGCTCGTGCGGAAGTATAGGCGTCCGAGAATGGAGATGATGCGCGGATCAAGGTTGAAGACACCGCACTCATAGACTGCCTGCTCGCCCTTCTCCTTGATGATGCGATTGATCTCGTCCTTGGCCTTGTTGACCACTTCCTCGATCTTGGCCGGCTGGATGCGTCCGTCGAGAATGAGATTCTCAAGTGCGACGCGTGCGATCTGGCGCCGAACAGGATCGAATGCGGAGATCACGATCGTGCCGGGCGTGTCGTCGACGACGAGTTCGACTCCGGCGACGCGCTCGAAGGTGCGGATGTTGCGACCTTCCTTTCCGATGATCTTGCCCTTGATCTCGTCGTTCGGAATGTTGACCGAGGTGGTCATGATGTCTCCGGCCGTCGAAGCGGCAAGGCGCTGGATCGACGTGGCGAGAATATCCTTTGCGCGGCGATCGAGGCGCTCCATACCCTCGTGCTCAAGCTTCTGCAGTTTGATCATGAAATCCTGCTCGTAGCGCTCTTCGATCTTCTGGATGAGGCGCTTCTTTGCCTCGTCCTCGTCGAGCCCAGCAACGCGCTCGAGCTCATGCTCAACAGCGCGCTTGCGTTCCTCGATGGATTCCTTGATCGCCTTGAGTTCCTCCGCCTTTTCGCGGATCGTCGAGACTTCGCGCTCAACGTCCTCTTGCTTGCGATCAAGCGTCTCCTCCTTCTTCAGCAAGCGCTCTTCGACGCGCTTCCACTCGCGTTCCTTTTCCTTCTCTTTGTTGCGAAGATCCTCTTCAACGCGATTGGCCTTTTTGTCGGCTTCTTCGATGATCTTCTGCCCCTCTTCCTTGGCCGAGAGCATCATTTGCTTGATCTCGAGCTCGACCGATCCCTTCTTTCCGACCGTCAGCGCCCAGCGGATCACATACCCGACAATAATGCCGAATACGCCGCTCAGGATGCCGACGACGACGAGGATCGTTGTCGTCGTGGTTTCTTCCATAGTGATAGACGAACGGAGCCGCTTTCCACTGCGGCGTCATGTGCGACGGGAACGCCCCGAGGCCGGGGAGACGATCTGGTTCAATTCGACGGGAATGTTCTGGCGAAAGCCATGGATGCGTTCGTGAATTCGCAGCGTGACGGAAATGCGTGGAAATGACACCGAAACTTAAAGTTGGTAAAAATCCGGTTCATTGATCTGGCTTTCCTCCGTGTTCTGATGCCAGCATCCTCACTCTAACAGAACGGATCGCGTCATGTCCAATTCGCTCCATGCCGCGCTCTCTCAAGGAAAACCTCCGCACAGAGGCGGAGGTTTCTTCCAGCAAAAACACCCAGGTTAGCGATTTTTTGGCTTGAGGACCTCGTCGATCAGGCCATACTTCTTGGCCTCATCGGAGAGCATATAGTTGTCGCGGTCTGAATCCTTTTCGATCTGCTCGACGGTCTTTCCGGTGTTCTTGGCCAAGATCCGGTTGAGATTCTCCTTTGTGCGAAGGATGTGCTTGGCCGTGATCGCGATGTCGGACGCTTGTCCCTCGGCACCGCCCATGACCTGATGGATCATGACTTCGGCGTTTGGCAGCGCAAAACGCTTGCCCTTGGTCCCCGACGAAAGCAGGACCGCTGCCGCGGACGCGGCAATTCCGACCACGATCGTGGCGACATCAGGCTTGATGTGGTTCATGGTGTCGTAGATCGCCATTGCCGAGGTGACCGAGCCGCCAGGGGAGTTGATGTAGAGCTTGATATCTTCCTTCGGGTTCTCGGATTCGAGGAAGAGGAGCTGCGCCACAACCACGCTGGCGAGGTGGTCGTCGATCGGGCCGCCGAGGAAGATGATGCGCTCTTTGAGCAGGCGCGAATAGATATCGAATGCGCGCTCGCCCATGGGAGACTTTTCGATGACGGTTGGGATGAGGTAACTCATAGCAGGAAGAGGTTAGTGGGCGAATCATAACACGAAAGCGTCGATTATACAAGGTTCTTGGCTTAAATGGGCGTGCTCGTTGACAATTCGTATATGAGTATTATGGTGTGCAACGGCTTGGGCACATTGAATATGTTGCTATTGCGAGGTGAAGAAAATGCGACTTCCTATTGAGAGTGTTCGAGAAGAGATCACTCAAACCATCGTTCGCAACCAGGTCACTGTCGTTGTCGGCGATCCTGGATGCGGTAAGACAACCATGCTTCCATACTTTCTCTACAAGGAGGGACTGGCATGGACGGGTCGGATCGGTATCACGCAGCCACGAAAGATCGCGGCTGTCTCGGTTTCGCGCTACCTGGCGAAGAGGCTTGGCGTTGAGGATATGGGGATCGTCGCGCATAAGGTGAGATTTGAAGACGCAACCGATCCTTCGACAGAGATCAAATTTATGACCGATGGGGTCTTGTTGCGTGAAATGCGCTCGGACCCCCTTTTGTTGAAGTACGCGATCGTCGTTATTGATGAAGCGCACGAACGAACAGCAAACATTGATTTTCTACTCGGATTGTTGAAACGTGCTGCTCTCCTCCGAAAGGACCTCAAGGTCGTTGTCGCGTCTGCGACAATCGATGCGGAAAAGTTTTCCGCTTATTTTGATCATGCCCCCGTGATCCATGTTCCCGGGCGGCCGCATGACGTTGCTATCGTCTGGAGTGATCACGATTATGATTCTGCGGGCGAGATGAGAGACGCCGCACTTTCGCTAATTCGGGAACTTCGTACGAAGCGCGAGCGGGGCGACGTGCTCGTTTTTCTCCCAGGGACAGAGCAGATCTACGAACTGATCTCTGCGATCGAGGATGAAGAGTGGGATGATGTTGTTGCGCTTCCTGCCCATGGAAATCTTGAGGCGGGGGATCTCAATCGCGTATTTCAGCAATATCCCGGAAAGTGGAAGATTGTTGCTGCAACGAACATTGCAGAGACTTCGATCACGATCGAGGGGATCGCCTATGTGATCGATAGCGGACTGATCCGGCAATCGGAATATTATCCGAAGGCAGGTTTTAGGGGAGTCGATCTCACGCTGCATTCGCAGGCCGGATGTGACCAGCGTACTGGGCGCATCGGGCGGACCGGCTCGGGCGTGTGCTATCGTTTGTTCACGAAGGAAAACTTCGAACAGCGGCCGGCGTACACCGAGACGGAGTTGCACAGGGTGAGCCTTGCGGGGATTGTCCTCTCCATGCAGGCACTCGGCATCGAGGATGCATGGAACTTCCCGTTCATCGATATGCCATCGAAGGCCTCGATCAATGATGCATTTCGAACACTGACGGCGCTCGGCGCGGTCGAGGCTGATACGGGAAGGATCACTGAGCTCGGAATAGAAATGGAAACATTTCCGCTTGAGCCGCATCTCTCGCGCATGCTGCTTGAGGCGAGACGTTTCGACTGTGTGGAGGATATTGCGACGATCGTCGCGTTTCTCACGTGTTTCCGCTCCGTCTGGCTTCACCCGAGAGGGAACGAGGCGGAGGCCGATGCGCGTCATCGTCGATTCGCCCATCATAATTCCGACATGCTCACGCTGATCGATATTTGGGATGGCTATGAGGCTGTCGAGGGCGATGATGGGTGGTGCCACGATCACTTCTTCAGCGTCAAGGTGCTGAAAGACGTCGCCCTGATCCGGTCTTTATTGATCCGGCATCTGACGCAGCTCGGGATCAAGGTCTCTCGCACGAATAACCGTTCCCTGGTGCGCCGCGCCGTCGCCGCTGGATTGATCTATCACTTGCTTCGGCACACGGGAGAGTCTGCGTATGCGGGAGTATTCCGCAATATCCGCAGGGCGTATATCCACCCGAGATCTGCGCTTGCCGGCGGTCTGGCCAAGTATCAATGGCTGGTCGCTTCCGAGGTCTCGCGTTCGTCGAGACTCTTTGCGCGTGTCTGCAGTTCCGTAGACCCGGCCTGGCTTCCTGATCTTGCGCCCGAACGATTTGTGTTCGGCGCACGGTCACTGAGAGAGCCGCTTTTTCCAGGAGGAGAATGGACGGTGCGGAGGTCGGTGGAGTTCAGAGATGGGAAAGGCCGGTCTGCTTACGTCGGCGAGGCTGTCATGGAACTTGTTCCGTGCCAACGAGCGAAGCTGATCCATTCTGAGGATATTCGTATCGCAAAGGAGAATGGCTGGATCATGCTTGCGGTCGGCGCTACCCAAAGCGGCGGGGAAGTATTCGGTACGTCCGAGGAGGGGAATACATATCGCTTCTTTGATGCTCCGATCGCTGCATTCGAGGAGGGGAGTCAATGGTATTGCTCTCTCGACTCTTCCGTTTCTCCCGGAGTAACACTCGCTAAGCCGCAATTTTCCGTCCATCGCTTTGAAGGATCCGACTGAGTGTCGTATTCTTGTTCCATGTTTTACCTGGCAGCCCGATATTCTCGGGCTGCTTTTCGTTCCTCCCTATCCCATTGAACGAGTTTTGATATAGCAAAAAGCGCCACGAGACATCCGTGGCGCTGAGCATTCATCCATTTTTTCCGAGGAAGATCCTCCATCCTGGAAATTCCGGGTATCGATAAGGAACAGCTGGGAGGCGCGGATCAGCCTTTCTTTTCTCGCGGTATTCCGTGCTGCTTTGAATACCGAGATTTCGAGCGGCGGCACTTGCTTCTTCCCAGTTCGGATAGGGGTCTGTGACGTTCTTTCGCGGTGGGATGTCGAGAAATGTCGCCCATCCAGGAAAATCCACGTAGGATTCCGATGGTGCCGCATAGAGGCGCGGGTCAGATTTGTATTTCCTCGTGTATTGTACCGAGCTTGCGATCCCGATCTCCTTCGCGGCTCGCCCAGCCTCCTGCCATGTCGGATACGGATCTTCGACGACATGCCGGAGTCCAAGTATCTTGTTAAAGCCGGGGAAATCTGGGTATACGTCCCAGGGTGAAAACGGGAGCCGTTCGTCCTTTGTACAGAGGGCACGATAATCCTCGACCGACAGGATCCCATGCTGACGACAGATGTCCGAGATGTCTGTCCATGAGGGATAAAAATTTTTTTCCTGCCTGCCGAAAAATACATTCCATCCGGTGCAGCCTCGGTACGTTGGCGGATCCGCCGGGAGTCGGGGATCCTCGGCGTATCGCTCCCGATATTCCTGCGGAGTCCTGATGCCGAGCGCCTTTGCAGCGCGCGCCGCATCCTCCCATGTGGGATATCGCTCCACCGCCCGTCTCCCGAGAAAGATCTCCCATCCCGGAAAGTTCTCGCGATAGAGATAGCGAGGGCTCGAAGGAAGTCGAATGTCCCGCGCATATGTGCGAGCGTACCCTTCTTTCGTCGTGACGCCGAGAACTTTGGCGGCCGCCCCCGCTTCTTGCCATGTCGGGTAGAAGTTTGGACGCACTTGCTTGAGAAGGCGAAGCAAAGGAATGATCTTTTCGCGAAATTCCGGCTCATCTGTGTTGAGTGTCATCGGGGCCCCGGAGTCGAGGTCGTCTTGAGGGGATCTCTTTTCGCCCCTCGCGCCGGCGCTCCTTTTTTGGAGCTGCTTTTCGTGCTCCTCCGCAACGCGTTGATGAAGCTCACTCACCATCAGGATTCGCTCGCAATTTGCAACGAAATCGAGGGCGAGAACTCGCTTCTTCTCCTTGCTCCGTCGGAGTCCTCTTCCAAGTTGTTGGAAGAAGATCGTTTGAGAATCAGTTGCACGGAGAAACACCAGTATGTTCGCTTGCGGGACATCGATGCCTTCGTTCATCACATCGACAACGACAACGACCTGCACCAGTCCCTGCCGAAACATCTCCAGTCGGATCGCGCGCTCCTTTGGTGGAACGCGTGAATGGATCGCAAAGCTCTCGGGCATGAGTGCGGCGAACTTATCGCACTCCGCAATGGAATTGGCGAAGACGATGACTCTTGGATTCTCGACGCGCCCCATATGGCGCCGTATTGTTCGAACGATCGCCTCGTCTCTCCCGGGAGAGAACATGCGTTTATTCAGTTCAGCGATCGGAGGTGGCCGCCGAGCGCCGAAGATATCCGGCGGGATATAGATCTCGTCGAACATGAGTCGGTAGTCGACTGGACAGAGAAGTCTCCGCGCAAGGGCTTCTTCGAGCGGCAGCGAGTAGACTTCCTCGCCGTAGATGTCGCGGATGTTGAGTTCATCGAGTCGGTTCGGAGTCGCAGTGACGCCGAGAAGGAATTCCGGTTCAAAGTACTCGATCGTCGAACGATATGTGAATGCATGCGAGTGGTGACTTTCGTCGACCGCGCAATATGCGAATTCGTTCGGCCTGAAGAGGTGCTTGTGTCGCGTCATTGTTTGGAGCGAGGAAAAAAGAACGTCTGTTCTCTGGAGGGTTCGCTCGTGTCCATGGAAGAACCCGTACGCCAACCCCGAGCCATGGATCGCCTCGATCGTGGTCCGCGCTTGCTCCAGAATTTCATTTTGGTGGCAGAGATAGAGTGCGCGGCCGCTGTGCTTCTCCCAAAAGCTCCGAAGATCAAGCCCGACTGTCACTGTTTTCCCGAGTCCGCTCGCCATTACGACAAGTGCGCGCCTGGCGTCTTCTTTTTCGCGGACTGTTTGTACTGCGCGAAGGCATTCCTCCTGATACTCGAATGGAACAAACATCACATCTCCTAGGTCATGAAAAGTGCAGCCTCTAGCATCGCATACTTGAGGAGATTTGCCATTTTGTCAAACATGTTTGCCAAATGAAAAATTGCAGGTAGTCTGAGAAAAGTAAGGTTCTTCCCAGCCCCGTGGGATCATCTTGAGAGGAGTAGGTATGGGCACGCAGGAGAGGCCGTCAGCCGAGATCGATTTGCCTGATTTTTTGTCGGAGCTTCAAACCAAAAGTGCGCGATCTGCCGCGCGTCGGATTCTTCGCAGCGCGAAAGAGCGCGGACGGATCACGACATCGGAGATCGCCGAGCTTTTGCCGCGAAGTATTCTGAGGGATCGGGCTCTTTTGTCCCGGGTCATTCAGCATCTTGGGACATATTTGCTCGATTCACGCGTTGCGTTGGCGAATCCGACACAGAAACAAGAGTTTTCCGGCTCAAAAAAGAATGCTCGTCGCGCTCGGAACGAAGATATCGCGCCCCCTGCGGCATCGCCTGGGGGTGTGGATTACGACGAGCGATCACAAAGACGACGCGTCGCTCGTCCCCTGCGCGACGAGGATCACGATCGCGTTCACGACATCGTCGAGCCCCAGACGACCGATGACCTCTTCTGCTCGGAGGGTGAACTTGGCCATTTGACGTCTTCCGAACTTGAACTATTTGAGGCCGAATCGGAATATCTGGAAGATCCGTTGCTCCGGTATTACCAAGCGTGTCGCAAGTATCCGCTCTTGAGCAAGGAGCAGGAACAGGAACTTTCTCGGCGAGTTTGCGAGGATGGTGACCTCTCTGCTCGCAATGAACTGGTGTGCCACAATCTTCGCCTTGTGCGGTCTGTGGCACGCCGGTATGCGTGGAGCAAGTTGCCGTTCGCCGATCTCATTCAGGAGGGGAACCTCGGCCTGATTACTGCCGCAGAAAAATTCGACTGGCGCGTCGGAACACGGTTCACAACATATGCGTACTGGTGGATACGGCAAGCAGTTACTCGGGCGATCCTGCAGTATTCCGATGTCATTCGCCTTCCTGTCCATATCGGAATGCTTCGACTGAATATTCTTCAGGCGATCGATCGGATGTGTATCGACGGAGGGAGGATCCCTACGCCGGAGGCGATCGCGGAATATCTTGATACTCCGCTTCCTGCGGTGAAGAATGCCCTGCGAGCCATGCACCTCCAAAACCCGATCCCGCTTGACGGGATCCCTCGTTCTGGCGAGGAGGGCGACGAGATCAACCTCCAGGACCTGGTCGCCGATCCGAACGGCGCTGATCCGTCCGTAATACTTGAGGCGAAGCAGGAACTTCTCGCGATCTATAACGATCTGAGGATCATCCTCGACGCGATCAAAGAATTGCCCGGGAACCGCGAACGCAACATCACGGTCTTCAAAGAAATGCACGGACTTGGTCCGAGCGGCGAAAAGCGGACACTCGAAGAAGTCGGACAAGAATTCGGCGTGACTCGAGAGCGGATCCGGCAGATCCTCCTTCGTATCTTTGAAAGTCTTGCGGAGCAAGGCATCGAAGTCGATCAACAAGCACTTCGTGATCATCTTTGGCGCGTGCAGGAACTGGAAAAACTCAGCGGAACTCTTTTCGCTGAGCTCGATTGAGTGGAAGGTACTTCGAATTATCCAACAGCGTATCAGTAATGATGCGCTGTTTTTGTGTTGCCATGTTTCGATTGATATACTATCGAGGATGCTCAGTGCGCAATATTGAGCAGCAGATAATCTATTTTCATGAGTCATCCATATTCGCTCGCCGCACTCGCCGCACTCGCTGCCGTCATCATGGCGCCGTCTGCTGCCTTTGCGGAAACCGACGCCGGAACAGCGGTCGACGCCGGCGCTGCAGTAGACACGTCCGTTGCGCCTCGTGACGAAGCCACTGGCAAAGCAAGCGGAATAATGCTTGCGCCGCGCGACGCTGCATCTGGGCAGGCGACGGGAAAGCGGATTCAGCTTGATGCAAGCTCGACCGTGGGAACCGAGATCGAGGCGCGCGAGGCAGTGCAGGCACGTATAAAGTTAAACGCTGGGGCCAATGCCTCCACGAGCATGGAGCGTCGTGAGGCGGCAGAAGATCGCCTTACGGAGTCACGAAGTGACGCTCGCCGTGCCCTGGCGGAGCGCATGTTGACGCGTCTTTCTGCGGCACTTGATCGCCTGTCCCTTCTTGCGGACCGTCTCGAATCTCGTGCAGCCAAGCTCTCCGAAAAGGGGGTGAATGTCTCGGCAACGACCGCGCTTTTGGGAACCGTTCGTACAAAGATCGCCGATGGTCGCACTGCGCTGATTGAGGCGCGCGCGTCGCTCGAAGCACCCGCCAGCGCCTCGGTTGAGACGCGCTGTCTTGGCGGAGCAACAGGAACGCGCTGCACGCCGGAGAAGTCGCAAGGGAATCAGGCCCTCCGCGCCTCGCTTGAAAAGGCGAACGCTGCGGTCCGAGCGGCGCACAAGGCGCTCGTGGATGCGCTGGTGTCGCTCAAGGCCTCGGTCAAAATCGATGTCTCGGCAACGACAACAGTTTCGACCGCAACTGGGACAGCGCAATAGTCGCGTATACATCAACGAACAATTCTATGGAACCACAAGACACATCAACAACACCGAGGCCGCTGGATGAAAATGCCTTTCCGCAGGCGTCCGCATCTGGGAGCGGGTCCTCGCTCGTTCCGCTTTTGCTCGCGATCGCCGCGCTCGTCGGAGTCGCAATCGCTGCATGGTACTTTATGCGCCCGGCAGCGATGCCCGCTGAGATGATGATGCCCGTCCCCGATGCCGGAGTTCCGGTTGTTGAGACAGAGGTTTCGGCAGCTGCGTCTGATCCGGTTGTTCAGGCGCTTTCGACTCAGGGGTCGTCCGACGAGATCGCCGACATTGAAGCTGATCTCAACGCAACCGACCTGAACGCGGTCGAAGCAGATCTGCAGGGCATTTAGGTCTTCTCTCCCATCACTGAGCGCAAACGCCTCGCCTCCGCGGGGCGTTTGCCTATTCTCTTGCTTCCTGCGAGATGAAACGATAGTATGACGAGCACTTGATTTGATCGTATTTTCGTTTCACTTTTCTCGTTTTATCTTCACGATATGGACACACCTGCACAGACGAAGACCTACCAGGCAACCGTCAAAAAGCTTTCCGGATCACGCGTCGAAATCACTGGGGTCGTTCCGGCCGAGGAGTTCGATGCCGGTCGCGCAAAGGCTGTCGCGCGCATCGGCAAAGACATCGAAATGCCTGGATTTCGAAAGGGACACGTGCCCGAAAAGATGATCGTCGCGCGTTTTGGCGATGCAGTGCTCCTTGAGGAGATGGCGCAGATCGCGCTCGAGAAGGCGTATCCGACGATCGTGACGGAAGAGGGACTTGATCCGCTTGGGCGCCCGGAGATCAAGATCACCAAGGTTGCCGCAGGGAATCCTCTCGAGTTCGTCGCGGAGACCGATGTCTATCCGGTCGTGACGCTTCCGGATTTCAAAAAAATTGCCGCTAAGCTGAATACGAAGAAGGTGACCGTGACGGTGGGCGACGAAGAGGTCACGAAGACGATCGAGGAGATCAAGAAGATGCGCGCGCGGGCGGACGCTGAGCGTGAAGGTGCCCCGTACGACGAGAAGGCCCCCCTTCCGGAGCTGACGGATGAATACGTGAAGAGCCTGGGTGGAGATTTTGCATCGATTGGTGACTTCAAGGCCAAGCTCACCGAGAACATCCGCATTGAGAAGACGCGCTCGGAAAAGGAGAAGCATCGCATGGCGGTCCTTGACGCGATCGTCGCGGAGACTAAGCTTGAGCTCCCGAAGACGATCGTCGCGGGCGAGCTTGAGCGCATCGAGCATGAGTTCGCGCGGGATATCTCGCGCATGGGCATGTCGTTCGACGACTATCTGGAGCGGATCAAAAAGACCAAGGAGGAAATGCGCTCGACCTGGACTCCGGACGCTGAAAAGCGCGCGAAGTCGCAGATCGTCGTCGCCGAGATCGCGAAAGCCGATACTATTGCGCCGACAGAAGAAGAAATGATGGCCGAGATCGCTAAGCTCCAGGCGGCGTACCCGGATGCGGACCCAAGCCGCCTCGCCGGATATGTCGACATGGTGCTGACCAATGAGAAGGTGCTCGAAATGCTCGAGACCTGCGCGAACGCTTGACGCACCTAAGCCGATGATGTTTTATCAGTGCGTCGCTCTTTTTCCATCCATCCGAAATGGAGGCCGTCATGCGCACTCAGAAGGTCGATATCAATCGGGTTCTTGAGATCCTCTCTCGCTATGCGGTGCTGACGGCCGAAACCGTCCGAAGCGTTCGAAAATTCTTCCATCACGAAGAGGGGTGGGGCGAGCGGCTTTCGCTGCCCTGTCCGCACGGTCGAGCGGTGCGCATGAACTGGGATAATCTCGGCGTGTATCTCGAGCCTATTGGCCTCGCCGTGCCCGCGGACCAGGCAGATCGCGAACGACTTGATGCGGTCAACGCCGCACTGCTTGAGGCAGTTCCTCCGAAGCTTCGCCTCGATCAAATTCGTCGGACGGCGTATTGCACAAACGGCGTATCAGGATGATACGCCGTTTTTTGCTCTGTTCGATTGCAAATTATTTTTTCGCGTACTCCTTTTGATAGAGTTCGATCGAGCGCGCAACGTCCTTCACGGCCTCGGCGCGATCGCGCCAGTCGCCCACCTTCACCTCCTTCCCCTGGAGATCCTTATACACTTTGAAAAAGTGCTTGATCTCGTCGAGGAGATGCGGCTCGATGTCCGTGATGTTCTTGGTGTTCTTGAAGCGCGGGTCTGCCTTGGGAACAGCAAGCACTTTTGCGTCGCCTTCACCTCCATCGATCATATCGAGCACGCCGATCACACGCGCTTCGACGAGACAGCCAGGAACGAGCGGCTCGTGGCCCATGACAAGCACGTCGAGCGGGTCGCCGTCCTCCCAGAGGGTCTGCGGGACGAAACCGTAGTTGCACGGATAGTGCATGGGGGAATAGAGGACGCGGTCGTACTTGATGAGCCCAGTGTCCTTATCGAGCTCATATTTGACGCGCGAGAGCTGTGGGATCTCAACGATCACATTGAGGGCGTCTGCGTCGCCCGAGGGAATGTCGTGCCAAAGATTCATATGTATACAAAATAACAGGTGGATAAAACGCTCATTGAGAGCTCAATGCGGTCAGCGTACCGCGGGATTGGGAGGATGTCTAGAATACCAAGCAAATGCTAAGCGGTTCTTGCGGAAAAGCTTGACGAAAGTGGCAAAATGATATATAATTTACAGCGAACAGAACTTTTTCAAGGAGGGTGTCATGAACGCAAAAAAAGGAATGATTCCGCCCACTCTCAATGCAAAGGTGGGGGAGGTCTTCCACGATGAAGATCATGGGCAATTCCTCATAACCCACTCGTGGCAGTCTCTTTGCATGTTTTTTGAGTGCCCCACTGAACTCATCTTCGACGGGACGTTCGTTTTTGTCGGTAAGCCGGATGAGAACGATCCTACCACGCCGTTGTTTCTCAAGAGATTCTTCACCAGTCCGATCCTTGCTCTGCCGATTGATCAGGTCTGGGTCCGCATCTCTACAGGGGAGATCATTGTCGGGTTCGAGCAACCTTCTGACGTGTCGGCGCTCGCGATGGAAGTGATCCGCATCCTCACGGAGTACTACGAGGAGATGAAGCGCGAATCGCGCGTCGTCACGATCTCTGCCGACGAGGTCCACGGGAAGAGCCGCGAGCCCTATAAGGGTGGCATCTGGGGGAAATAGTCCCCCAGAAACGATCTGCGACATCAGTCGGAAAGACACCATCTGCTCACCAAATCAAAATGCCCCGAAATTCGGGGCATTTCTCATATCTCGTGAAACCGGATTACTTCTCCTCGGTGTTCGTGTTCTCCGCGACAACCTCCTTGTCCTCTGCGGCTTCCTCTTCGGGGGTCTCGGTCTCTTCTGACGGCTCGCCGATCGAGTCGGTTGCGACGAACTCCGCCATCTCCTCTTCCGGAGTCTCTGTGTCCGGAGTGCCGGTCGACAGTTCCTCTTCCGAAGAAAACTCTTCGCCATCGACGCCGATCGAGCGGATGTCGATCTTGTATCCGGTGAGCTTTGCCGCGAGGCGAACATTCTGTCCGCCGCGTCCGATCGCGAGCGAGAGCTGGTCGGACTGGACCTCGACGAGTGCGTGGCGCTCCTCGGTGTTCACGGTGACGCTCTGGGCCTTTGCGGGAGAGAGGGCATCGGCAATGAAGCGCTCCGGCGATTCCTCCCACTCGATGACGTCGATCTTTTCTCCGCCGAGCTCCGAAATGACCGTGGCAACGCGAACGCCGCGCTGTCCGACACAGGAGCCGACCGGGTCAACATGCGCGTCGTGCGAGAAGACGGCGAGCTTTGTACGGCTTCCGGCCTCGCGTGCGATCTCCTTGATCTCCACGACGCCGTTCGCAATCTCTGGCGCTTCGAGCGAAAAGAGGGCTTTCACGAAGTTGGGATGTGCGCGAGAGAGGCGAAGGTTCACGCCGCGAGGGGATTCCTCCACGGAGTAGAGATAGCTGCGCATGCGCTCGCCGATGCGGTAGCGCTCGCCGGGGATCTGGTCCTCGTAGGCGAGCAGTCCGGTCGCGCGACCGAGATCGATGAAGATGTTTCCGCGCTCGATGCGCTGAACAACGCCGGTGACGATCTCCTCGCCGCGCTCTGCGAACTCCTCAAGGACGGAACTCTTCTCAGCTTCGCGGATCTTCTGAATGATGACCTGCTTCGCCGTCTGAGCAGCAATGCGTCCGAAATCGTCCTTCTCCTCAAGCGGGAAGACAAGCTCCTCCTCGAGGACAGCATCCTTCTTGATGAGCCGTGCGTCCTCGATCAGGATGTGGTGCTCGGGATTGAAGCGAATGCGGGCGTCGACCGGATTTCCATCCTCGTCGACCATTTCTCCAGCTTCATTGTAGATCGGCTCCGGGACGACAGGCGCCGGCGCCTCGCGAAAACCCATGCGGCCGGGAACCTCCTCCGGCTCTTCCTCCTCTCCTTCGACCGGCATGCGAACCATCGTATCGTCGACGACGATCTTCACCTGGACGAACTCGCTCTTCCCTGAGTCGAGATCGATCTTTGCGCGAACGATCTGTCCCTTCTTTCCGAAGTCCTTCTTGTATGCAGCGGCAAGCGCAGCCTCGAGCGCGTCGATGATCTTGTCTTTCGCGATCCCGCGCTCCTCCTCGAGCTGCTCGAGTGCGATCTTCATGGCCTTCAAGTCCAACATAAGCGTGTGGTGATAGCGCTGTTTGAGGCCGACTGAGCGACTCCAAATGCGCGAGTGATAAATCAGGATAAAAAACAGGTCAGTACTCTTCGTACTGACCATGTATGCGGAAAGTGTAGCGCTTGCGGGGGATCACGTCAAGTGTCCATCGATGTGGACTATTTCGTGCGACGAAAGATTGAAAGAGCGTTATACTAGTGAGGAATCTATGCTCGTCCAGGAGGCGAAACTCAAAAAGTTCATCATTGACTCAGGCCTTGCGAGCCGGACGGAAATCTCCGCTGCCGAAAAAGAAGCCGAGAAGACCGGCGGTTCCGTCGGCGAAGTCCTGGTGAAGCAAGGGAAGATTAGCGCCGACGATCTCCGGCGCGTGCAGGCATATATCCTCGGTGTCCCGTTCGTCGATCTCAAGGGCCAAAAGATCGACTTCGGCGTGCTCTCGATGATCCCCGAGCCGATCGCGCGCAAGCACAACATCGTCGCATTTCGAAAGTCCGATCAGGGGCTTGAAGTTGCGATGCTCGACGTCGACGATCTTGAAGCGATCGATTTTGTCCGCAAGAAGGTTGGCACGCGAATTCTCACGCGCCTCACCGATCAGGAGTCCGTGAAGGGTGCGCTCCTGCAGTACCAGAAATCCCTCAAGGCCGAGTTCGGCGACATCATTCAGCAGGAGGCGCAGTCGATCAAAATGATCGCGGAGTCCGACGGAGGCGAAGTGTCGGAGAAGGATCTCAAAAAGCTTGCCGAGGATCTTCCGGTCGTGCGCATTGTCGACACGCTTTTGAATCACGCGATCATCCAGGGTGCGTCCGATATCCATATCGAGCCGATGGAGAATCAGCTGCTTGTCCGCTACCGCATCGACGGTATCTTGCACGACGCGATGGTGCTGCCGCGCGACACAGCGCCGGGTATCACCGCGCGCATCAAAGTGCTCTCGAATCTCAAGCTCGACGAAAAGCGCCTTCCGCAGGACGGCCGCTTCAAGATTCAGCTCAACGCCGAAAAGGTGTCCTTCCGCGTGTCGACGCTTCCCACATACTACGGCGAGAAGACGGTCATGCGTTTGCTCCGCGAATCTTCCGGCGGCTATACGCTCGAGTCGCTTGGATTCCACGGCCGCTCGCTCGAGATTCTGCATGCGTCGACGAATCTCCACACGGGCATGATCCTTGTAACCGGCCCGACCGGTTACGGAAAGACGACGACGCTCTATACGATGGTCGACATTATGAACACGGCCGACGTGAATATCTCGACCATCGAAGACCCGGTCGAATACCAGATGCCGCGCGTCAATCAGACGCAGGTGAAGCCGGATATCGGACTCACGTTCGCGATGGGGCTCCGCGCGCTTTTGCGTCAGGACCCGGATATCGTGATGGTCGGAGAAATCCGCGACACCGAGACCGTCTCACTCGCGATCAACGCGTCTTTGACCGGACACGTTGTCCTCTCGACACTGCATACCAATTCTGCGGCAGGTGCCGTGCCGCGCATGATCGACATGGGTGCTGAGCCGTTTCTGATTATTTCTACGGTCAATGTCGTTGTCGGGCAGCGCCTCGTGCGCCGGCTCTGTTCACAGAAGGAGCAATATCATCTCACCGATGCTGAGGTTGATGAGATCGGCAAGCACGCAAATCTTGATCTGGTGATGAAGGCGCTTAAGGACGAGGGCATCGTTGCAAAGGATGCAACATGGAAGACCGTCCCGTTCTTCAAGCCCAAGCAGTCTGCGGAGTGTGAAGATGGATACAAGGGCCGTATCGGAATCCATGAAGTGCTCAAGATGTCGACCGCGATGCGCGATCTTGCGGTGAAGCGCGCGAGTGCGGAAGAGATCGAGAATCAGGCCCGCAAAGAGGGGATGCTCACGATGCTTGAGGATGGTATCTTCAAGGCGGCGATGGGGATGACGACTATTGAAGAAGTGCTGCGCGTCGTCAACGAATAATCCAGACCTCGAGAATCGGCATATTCCTTGGTCTTCCGTCGGAAAATCCGGTCAAAGTATAGGAATACATTTCCCGGATATTTCCTCCGTCCAGACCGGCGGACTATGCGCGATTTTCGAGGTCTGGCTGAACTATGATTGGCAATCATGGTCTTCCCGACATTTTGTCAGTCCAAGCCATCGCACCACACAGGGCACTTCCAAATTTCAGTACTCGAAGACTCGATGAAATTTTAGGTCGGACTGCATCCGAACCAAGCGCTCGCGAGAGTGATGTTTCCTTCCACCAGACCAGCAGGCGTCCGGCAATTCCAGAAGGCTGGTCGTTTCTGCCTGCATTATAAAACCTTGACAACAGCGCAAATCATGTGCATAATTTGCACCAACGTTCTTTGAGTGAACTCGGGGTTGGTCACAGCGAAAAGCGGCTTCCCTATGGTAGGCCCTCTTTCGCTGTGACCAATGAGGTCATGGTTCCTCCTCGGATGAGAGGAGCGCTTCGTGAGCAACGAAGTGTCGTGTACATGTGGAGTATCGTCATGAGCAATGACAATCAGATTGAGCGGTTATGGAAGCTTCAGGCTACCGTGAATAAGTTGATTCTCGATGGAAAGCGAGATCCGCGCGAGGTGTCCGACATCCTTCAAGGAATTTTGGAGAGTCGCCCGCAACAGCGTTGGCGTGAAGAAGACGGCGTCATCTACTTCTCTGTCGGGCCGACTGACGTTACGACAGGTGAGGGGTGGATCACGAGGCTCACTGGTAAAGGCATTCCCGTCGGGGATAGTGCTAGAGAACTGCTCCGTTCGTCTGCCTTCAAGCCTACGAGTGGAGTGGTCACCAACGTCGCAGTCGTAAACGATTCGGCCGACGTCTCCGACATCAAGCGTATTTTCTCCGAAGACAGCGTTCACGCCAGGAGGAGGATGACACGTGAATTTGCAAGAAACTTCCGAACTTCCGATGGCCGCAGGCTTCTCGTGCCGAACATCGAACTCGCCTGTCTTATCCTTGAGAGGCTCGCGGAAAAGGAGTTTGGATTGATGTGTCCGTGGCAGATCGCTGTCACTCATGAGCCCTTCAAAAACCTGAGATTGCTTGCGGACAGTATTGGCGGCGGACGGCTCGACGCATACACTGACGACGCACTCTCCAATTGGTGGCACGGCAATGTTGGTTTTGCCTTCGAGGTTGCGGAGGTCTGATCTTTTCTCCCGTTATCGAGACTCCAGACCTTTCATTTTCCGTCCCGCTCCATTTATTGGAGCGGGACTTTTGTATTGGTCCTGCGTGAGAGAAATATTGCGCAAATGGGTGGGGTGGGTAGACTCTGGGCAGAGATATGGAGTCGGTGCCATGGAAAAGTTGATCCGCGATCGGATCACAGAGAAGGCGCTTGCGCGCGGCGAGGTGATGCGCGTGCGCAAAGCGGAGAGCGACTGGGAATTCCGCGCGATGCTGACGAAGAAGCTTGTCGAAGAAGCGAAAGAATGCCATGCGGCGCGCTCGCGCCGTGAGCGGCGGAAAGAACTTGCGGATGTCCTCGCGGTTCTCACTGAGCTGCTTCGTCTTGAGAAAGTCTCCTGGGAAGAATTGCACGTTATCGCAGAAGCAAAGCGCGCGGAGAATGGCGGTTTCGCGAAGCGCCTGATTTGGCTCGATGCGCCAGAAAATCCCTGATGTGTGAATAGCGCAGAAAGAACAACCCCCGAGATCGGGGGTTGTGTTGTTCGAGTGCAGAGAGTTCCTATATAATGAATGCAGTATGCCACGCTATGCGTATAAAGCGACACTCGTCGCAACCGGTGCAGAGATTGAAGGACTCGAAGAGGCGGCCGATAAGTTTGAGCTCGCCAAGAAGATCAAGGCCGACGGCAAGCTGCTGCTCACCGCGACAGAGATCTCTACTGAGACCTGGAACATGGATCGTATCAACGCGATGCTGTCCAAGGTGCAGCTTCGCGAGAAGATTGTGTTTGCGCGCAATCTGGCGACGATGATCGAGGCCGGTCTCGCGCTTTCCCGCGGTCTCCAGATCTTCCTGAAGCAGACCCAGAATCCCAAGTTCAAGCAAGTTCTCCAGGCGCTCGTCGAGGATATCAACAAAGGCACGCCGCTCTCTGATGGCATGGCGAAGTTCGACGACGTCTTTCCTGCAGTCTTTGTATCAATGGTCCGCGCAGGTGAGGAGTCCGGCGGACTCGTCGATGCGCTGAATACCGTCGGTGGGCAAATGGAAAAGTCCTACTACCTCAAAAAGAAAGTGAAGGGCGCGATGATGTATCCGGCGATCGTCTTTTGCGTCATGATTGGCGTCGGCGTCCTTATGCTGATCTACGTCGTCCCGGGTCTCAAGGCGACGTTCGAGGAAGTCGGCGTTGCACTTCCATTTTTGACCCAGCTGATTATCGACATCAGCGATTTCATCCAGGAAGAGGCAGTGCTTGCCATCGGTGTTGTTATTGCTGGCATTGTGGGATTCATCGGCTACAAGAGAACAGAGTTCGGCGGACGATCGCTCGATTACATCGCAATCCACGTGCCGGTATTCGGCAAGATCGTTCGCGAGTTCAACTCGGCGATGGCGACCCGCACGCTCTCGTCGCTCATTTCCGCCGGCGTCGACATCGTGCATGCGATCGAGATCACGCAGGATGTGCTCGGGAACGTGTACTACAAAGAGACGCTCGAGGAGGCGAAGGTCAATATTCAGAAGGGTATTCCGCTTTCGCAGATCTTCATCCAGCACGATGATATCTATCCGGTCATGGTGGGCGACATGATGGAGGTCGGCGAGGAGACTGGCCGTCTTTCCGACATGCTCCTCAAGATCGCGGTTTTCTACGAAGAGGAGGTGGATTCGGCAACGAGCGATATGTCGAAGCTGATTGAGCCGATCCTTATGGTCATGATCGCGGCGTTCGTCGGTGTGTTTGCGGTCGCGATGATCACGCCGATGTATACGATCATGACGAATATCTAGGTATGGTCTCAATGAGACATCCTTCTCGCTCGCGCCAGTCGGGCTTTACGCTGATCGAGGTGACGGCAGCGATCGTGATCATGATCTTCGCGATCACTGTCACGATCACCGCGTTTTCAAATTTCCGGGCGCGCAAAACAATGGACGCAGCGGTCGAGCAGGTTCTCGCAGTTTTTTCTCAGGCGCATCTCGATACGATCTCCTCGAAGGATGATCGGGCGTACGGGGTCCATCTCGATTCAGATAAGGCTGTGTATTTTGTAGCTCCGACTTATGATTCAGCTACCACCACGAACAAGATCTATATGATCCATCCGGCGATCGAGATCACGAACGTTTCGCTCGCGGGGAGCACAACAGAGATCGTGTTCCAGCGTTTCACGGGCCAAACCAGCCAGACGGGCACATTCGAGCTTCGCGTGAAGACCAATACGAGTATCTCTACTGTCGTGACTGTTCAGGGGACCGGCTCGATCTCGCTCTAGGGGCGAGTTTCTCTCCGCGCGCGTTGCGTCAGTACCGGAGCGACGATACAATAGACACATGTACATTCGAACATCGGGTTCGAACGCCCGTCGCGTCCGTAGCCGCGGGTTCACGCTGATCGAGATCTTGCTCGGCGCATCGATGCTTGCGCTCTTTATCGTGTCGATCGCACTCTATTACCGCAAGGCGCTCGAGGTGAGCCAGGAAACGACTCACCACATTCAGGCCGGATTTCTTCTTGAAGAAGGGATCGAGGCGGTCAAATCGATGCGCGACGATGGATGGACCACCTACATTGCGACACTCAATCCCGGAACCTCCTACTACCTCTACTGGAACGGCTCCAAGTGGCGAGCGACGACGACCCCGCTCCAGGTTGAGAACACCTTCTGGCGGAGTGTCATACTCTCCAGCGTCAATCGAGATGTGAACGACGATATCGTTACGACCGGCGGATCGGCAGACGCGGGAACTCGCAAGGTTCGCGTCGATGTGACCTGGAACAAAAAGACGGCGTCATCCACGGAGTCGATCGAGACCTATATCACGAATCTTTTCAACAACTAGTATGCGGCCCTTCACGAAAAAGCAGCGCGGGTTCTCGCTCATGGAGGTCGTCATCTATACGGCGCTCTTCGTGCTCATTTCGGGCGCGACCGTCGATGCGATCATTATGACGACGCGCGCGTTTTCGAATCTTCGCATCTCGCGCGATATCAATGACTCTGCGATCAAGGTCATGGAGCGCCTCACGCGAGACGTGAAGAATGCAACATCGATCGATCTGGCGCAGAGCACATTCTCAGCCACACCGGGCCGGCTGACACTGAATACGCTTTCTGCGACCGGAACGCCCGTCATCATTGAGTATTATGTTGCGACGACGACCGGGCAGCTCCGGCTCAAAGAGAACGGCGTCGACAAGGGGTCGCTCATGTCGGCGAAGACCCAGGTCGATGCATTGGTCTTCTATCTCATTTCGACGGCTCAGACGAGCGGAGTCAAAACAGAGCTGCACTTGCGTTCGTCGCGCGGTGCCGTGCAGGATCAAGACCACTTCTATAACACGAGCATGCTTCGCGGGACCTATTAGTCCGGCGGGTCCATTCTTTTATGGCCGAGCGTTTCATTGCACATCTTCGAGCAAACCGCGGCGCGGCGCTCTTGATCTCGATCATGTTTTTCTTTGGGATCTCGATCGCAATCTTGATGAGCGGAACCGGATCAGTGATGACCGAGCTTGCGTCATACCGCACGCTTTCGAAGTCGAAGTTCTCCTATGTGGCGAGCGAAGCGGCTGTGGAAGATGCGTTGTATCGCGTCGCAAACAATCGACAGATTTCTGCGAACGAGATCTATGTGCTGAACGGCGCAACCTCGACGCTCGCGATGACACTGCTTTCTGGGACGGAGCGGGAGTTTTATACGATTGGCGATGCATCTGGGCGCATCCGCAAGGTGTATATGCGTGCGACGAATACCGGAGGTGGGAGTATAAATCTGAATTATGCCGTGCAGGTGGGTGAGGGAGGGGTGGAGGTGGAGAATAATGCGAGCGTTACCGGGAACATTCACTCAGGAGGACCCTTAAACGGCGAGAGTAACACGGTCGTCAACGGAAATGTGACTATTTCTTCGGGGATTACCGAGGGCTATGCGAGTTCGACGGTCTGCACGGGAGGAGGATCGGGCGACGTCGAGATGGGAAGGACAAATCCGTATATTGATCACGCGCAGCAATTCATTCCGACGACTTCGGATACGCTCGCCAAGGTCTCACTTTATATTAAACGCACGAGCAACCCATCGAGCCCGACGATCCGCATTGTGACAGACAATGCAGGGAGTCCGTCCACGACGCAGGTCGGCTCGCAAGCGTTCAATTATTCTTTGGCCGATACCAACTATGGCTGGGTCGACGTCGTTTTTGACACTCCGCCCGCCCTCACGGCTGGAACGCCGTATTGGATCGTCTTTGATGCCGGGCAGCACGGGAGTAAATACTGGCATTGGTGTAAGAACACCGCTGATGCATATTCGGACGGTTCTCCGAAATACAAGCAGGACTGGTCGAGCGGCTCTGGTTCGTGGACGGCGATCGTGGGCGATCTGACATTCAAAACCTTTTTTGGGAATGTGATCGCTGCGAGCTTGATCCAAGATATGACCGTCAATGGGATCGCGAAGGCAGATACTATTACCGATTCGACGATCAATGGCGATGCCTACTATCAGACGATCACGAATACGACGATCACGGGAACTGCATATCCAGGCTCTCCCACTCCTCCTGAAGTGGAACCCCCGGTTTCATCGACAACGATCCAGATGTGGATCGACGAGGCGACGCTCGGAGGGACGCTGACCGGTGATTTTTCACTCATCAATGGTGCGACCTCAACGCTCGGTCCGCGCAAGCTTGATGGCGATATCTTGGTCGACAACAACGCGATCCTGACGGTCAGCGGGACGCTTTATGTGACCGGAACGGTGGATTTCTCAAACAACGCGATTGTGCAATGTCATCCGACATACAGCGTGAATAGTTGCGTGATCGTTGCGGATCAATCGATCGATGTGATGAACAATGTGACGCTCCAGGGGTCCGGCGTCTCTGGGAGTTATTTGATCCTTCTGACGAATTCGAACTGTGATAGCACGACGGGAAGCGAGTGTTCGTCGTCAAATACTGCGGTTCGGATTTCCAACAATGCATCCGGCGGCGCGGTCGTCCTTGCGCCGAATGGAGCGATTCAGATGGATAATAACGCGTCGATGCCTGCCGTGGTGGGGTACAAAGTGGAGCTTGAGAATAACGCGTTCATCAACTACAACGCTGATCTTGCGAATATCAACGTGCTCTCGAGTGCCACGTCCACACCTGGCACCGTCGGAGCCTGGCAAGTGAATGCTTGGAGAGAGATCTAGTTCCTGGTGCTTTTCCTGAGCCCGTATTTTGGCTTTCAGGGCCGCTAAGTGTGCTACTATATTGAGTATATGCGTCGCTCGAGTCCTTTGTGTTCGATCTCTCGGAGCGGAGCCCTGCACGCGCGGCATGCAGAGCGCGGCGGAGCGCTGCTCCTCTCGATCATGTTCTTTTTCGGGATCTCGATCGCGATCTTGCTCTCCGCGACGACTTCCGTCATCACGGAGCTGCGTACCTATCGCGCGCTTGCGGACTCTAAGAGCGCCTTCGTGATCGCAGAGGCGGGGATCGAAGATGGTCTGTATCGCGCCGAGCAGAATATGGATATCTCGGCGACGGAAATTTATGCGTTGAACGGGGCTACTGGAACGCTGACCTATGTAGATCTCTCTGATACCGAGCAGTTCTATCAGACGGTCGGAATTGCGAATGGCCGCGTGCGCAAACTCACTGCGCTTTCGACCAAGAATGTCGATGGAGCGCTTTACTATGGAGCACAGGTCGGAGAGGGGGGGATCATTATGCGCAATAATTCGCTGATCGATGGCACCGGACTCATCAAAGGCCGCGTGCACTCAAACGGCCAGATCGACGGGGAGCCTGCCGTGACGATCACCGGCGACGTGACGATCGCATCCGGAATCATCGCCGATACGACATCCGCATCTCTTGTCTGCGCTGCCGACGTGGAAGTTGGCCGGTCGAATCCCACTGTCGATCATGCACAGAGTTTTATTGCATCGACCACGGCGGCGCTCCCGAAGGTCTCGCTGTATATCAAACGCGTTGGAAATCCGAATAATGCCAATCTGCGCATTGCCGAAGACAATGGAAGCGGAAGTCCGAAGACAACAAGCATTGCCGTGCAATCCCTTCCGTATGCGTCTGCTGACACGAACTATGGCTGGGTGGAGGTCGAATTCACGTCGCCGCCAACCCTGACCGGAGGTCAGACGTACTGGATCATCCTCGACGCCGATCAACACAGTGGAAAATACTGGTACTGGTGTCGGGATACAGCGAATGCCTATGCGAATGGTTCTCCGAAATATAAGCAGGACTGGTCGAGCGGCTCTGGTTCATGGACGGCGATCGCGGGAGATCTCGATTTCCAGGTCTATTATGGCGGAGGAAAGTCGCAGCTCGACGAAGTGATCGTTTCTGGAACTGCCAAAGCCGATTCCATCATGAATTCGCAGATCGGCGTCGACGCATACTATCAAACGATCACCAGCACGACCGTGACCGGCGCCTCCTATCCCGGGTCGCCCACGCCGCCCCCGGTTCCACTCCCATACTCCACGACACTGATCGGGCAATGGAAGTCCGATGCGGAAGCAGGGGGGACGATCACGGGAACCTGCGGTTCGACCGGAGTCGCGGGGTGCAACAACGCGACGACGACGATGGGTCCGCGCAAGATAGATGGCGATCTCGTCCTCAACAACAACGAAGAATGGACGATCAGTGGAACGCTTTGGGTCACTGGCAATATCGATCTCTCGAACAATTCCGTTATCCGCTGTCACGCGAGCTACGCAGCATCGAGCTGTATTATCATCGCGGATGGATGGATCGAGGTCGGGAACAATGTTATTCTCTCGGGATCGGGAACGGCGGGCAGTTACGTGATGCTGCTCACGACGATTGCGGGGTGCATCGGTCCTGGATCGCCGAATCTTGATTGCGCAAATAACGAAAGTGCGATCCGTGTTTCGAACAATGGCCAGGGTGCGCTCTTCTATTCGACTGCGGGGCAGATCTTTCTCTCAAACAACGTGATTGTGACTGCGATCGTCGGATATAAGCTCGAATTGTCCAATCTGGCGCAGATCATTTATGACGATCTTGTGCAGCAGATTCATTTTGCGCCGACGGCAACGTCCTCTGACGGAGCATGGAGTGTTGATGAATGGCGCGAAGAATAGTTTAGGACCTCCGCAAATAGCGAATTTCTTCGTTGCGGAGCCTCGCCGCCTCGTCAGCATATGCAGCTATGGCTTCTTCGGACGGCGAGGCTCCGCGCCTCGAACTTGACCTAAAATTTCATCGAGTCTACGAGTACTGAAATTTGGAAATGCCCTTTGTGGTGCATCTATTTGTGGAGGTCCTAAAGTTTCTGTGGATTTTTGGACGAGTCTTCAGAATAGATCCCCGTGTGATGGAGTGGGAGGTTTGATATACTCAGCTCCATGAAGATCATCGTCGGGAATTGGAAAATGTATCCGTCCCAATCGGCCGAAGCCGCTGCGATCGCGCAGGCGTCGCGCCGAGCGGTGCGGGGTTTGAAGCGCACACGCGTCGTCGTGTGTCCGCCGTTCCTCTATACAGATCGGATCGCGAAACTCGCTGGCGAGCGTTTTGCGGTCGGCGCGCAGGATTGCTTTTGGGAAGATGTCGGTGCACGGACCGGGGAAGTGTCGGCACACATGCTTGCGAAGATCGGTGCGACGCATGTGATCATCGGACACTCCGAACGGCGTGCGCTCGGCGAGACGGATCAGGATGTGGCGAAGAAGGCCGCCGCCGCGATCAAGGAAAAACTGACCGTAATCGTCTGTGTTGGAGAGCGCGATCGCGATGAGGCGGGGTCATATTTTGCGACTGTCGGCGCCCAGGTCGACGCTGCATTCGCCGGGCTCTCTGCCTCTGCTGCATCTCGGATTATTGTCGCGTATGAACCGATCTGGGCGATCGGCTCGCAGGCGCTGCGCGCAGCGACGCCCGAGGATCTCCATGAGATGGTCGTCTTGATCCGCAAACACCTCACGCGCATCTTCGGAAAGACGCCCGGTTTCCGCATCCCGATCCTTTACGGCGGCTCTGTCGATACGGAGAATGCTGCCGGATATCTCGCGAAGGGGCTTGCCGACGGACTCCTGATCGGACGCATCAGCCTCGATAAGGAGAAATTCGCCGCGATCGTTCGCATGGCCGATACGCTGCGCGCATAATCGTTCATCACCTTTTCTATGATCACTCTGCCGACACTCGCATCGCTGAAAGGCACGCTTACAGGAAAGCGCGTGCTGCTTCGCCTCGATCTCAACGTTCCGCTCCGGGACGGGAACGTTCTTGATGCCTATCGGATCGAGCGCTCGATGCCGACCTTGGAGTTTCTCCGTTCGGAGGGCGCACGGACAATCGTGATCGCGCATCTTGGGAAAGGAAAACCGGAGGATTCGCTCGCGCCGGTTGCGCGGTATTTGGAGAAGCTTTTTCCTGTCACGTTCCTTCCTGATCTTCACTCGTCCGAAAACGCGCGGATCGTTGAGGGGATGGAGAACGGCAGTGTCGTTTTGCTCGAGAATTTGCGGCACGATGCAGGCGAAGAAGCGAACGATTCCGAATTCGCGAAACTCCTCGCCTCGTACGGCGAGATCTATGTGAATGACGGTTTCTCTGTTTCGCATCGCGCGCACGCGTCCGTCGTCGGGGTTGCTTCGCTCTTGCCCCACTATGCCGGACTTCTCTTTGCCGAGGAGGTCGCGCAGCTTGAGCAGAGTCTTAACCCCGAACGGCCGTTTCTCTTCATCCTCGGCGGAGCGAAGATCGAAACGAAAATGCCGCTGCTGAAGAAATTTCTCGACCTTGCGGATTCGGTATTCATCGGCGGCGCGATCGTAAATAATTTTCTCAAGGTCGCGGGAAAGGAGATTGGAACATCAGTGTACGATGCCGATGAGCTTGCGGGGCTCGAAGCGTATCTGAACCATCCGAAGCTGATCCTTCCGGTTGATGTGGTTGTGAAGCGCGGTGATACTTCCGTGATCGTGCCGGTCGACGGCGTTCATCCGGGCGATATGATTGTCGACATCGGCACGGAGACCATTCATCGGCTTGAGTCGGTCGTCGGGTCGGCGAAGCTGATCGTCTGGAATGGCCCGCTCGGCTTCTACGAAGAAGGATTTAAAGATGGGACTCGCGAACTGCTCGACCTTGTGGGCGGCTCGGCTGGCCGCTCGATCATCGGCGGCGGTGACACCGTTGCGTTGATCGATGAAATGCACGCGATGGAAAAATTTACCTTTGTCTCAACGGGCGGCGGTGCGATGCTTGATTTTCTCGAGGCGGGATCGCTTCCGGGAATTGATGCTCTGCGGGCGGAGTAATTTTGCTCACTTTACAGCTTGCTCGCTCCGCGTATCATCCGGAAGGAAGTTCGTATTCCCGAAAGGGGCGTGACATGAGTGAGAAGAATCGGCTGACCTCAGTCGGCGTGAATGGTGCGCCAGAGCAAAGCATCACGTTTCGTTTCTCGCGCTCGCGCGATATGGAAGAGGCGTTCGCTCGGCTCGGCCGTGCAGAGCCGGATACTCCCGCGATCTATGCGCGGTTCGGACATCCCTCGATGGATGCGCTTGCGAGCGTACTCACGACGATGGAAGGCGGCGCACGAGGTCTGTGTTTCGCATCCGGCATGGGTGCGTTCCAGACGATCATGCATGCGATCGTCTATCCAGGGGATTTGGTCGTCGCATCCTCGCGGCTCTATCCCGGAACGCGCAAAGCCCTCGAAACCGCACGGGATCGCTTTGGCGTGAATGTGCGCTTTGTCGATATCACGGATCTTGCATCCGTTGACCATGAGCTTGCTGATGGCGCGCGACTTCTCGTTGCCGAGACGGTATCGAATCCGACCTGTGTTGTGGCCGACGTCCCAGCGCTCGTTTCGCGCTGCAAGCATCACGGCGTTTGGAGCGCGTTCGATAATACGTTTGCACCGTTCATGATCACACCGATTACGCATGGTGCAGATCTCGTGTGGCACAGCCTGACCAAGTATGCGAGCGGGCATTCTGATTGCCTTGCTGGCGGTCTCGTCATGAGCCGAGATGGTGCCGCGCGTTTTGCGACCGATGTGACCGCCGCTGCAGTCGAACTTGGCGCAACGATGCACCCGCCGCTTGCGGAAGAACTCATCGCTCGCTTCGGCGGGATCATGAATCGCTACATCGCGAATTCTGCCGCTGCGATGCGTCTCGCGAGGGGCTTCTCTGTCTTCGGACTCCCGGTCTACTATCCGGGCATCGTCGGATCCCAGCGTCGAGCAGTCTTTGATCGCGTTGCGACCCAGGCCTTCGGATACGGCGGGGTGTTGTCCGTCGATCTCGGCTCTGCCGACCGCGCGCATCGATTTGTTGATCTGCTTGCCGACTCTGGTGCTGCAATGTGCGCCGTATCGCTCGGCAGCGAGCATACGTATGCCTGCGTGCCGTTCAGCACGATGTCGAAGAACGCGTCGGATCCGCTTGCACCCGAAGTCGCGCCCGGGATCGTGCGGGTGAGCGCGGGACACGATGAACCCGAGCGGCTCTGGCAGGTGTTCGATGTTGCCCTGTGTCGAGTGTAGCGATAGTTTTTGATCAAACGAAAACCGCCCTACGGGGCGGTTTTGTGTCGCAGGGTTTTCTTCGTTTAGGCAGCCGACGCGGCGTCGCGGATGAGCTTGCCAAATGCTTCGAGTTCGTCCTCCGCGTACGGCTCTCCATGCCAGTGGGCATGGCCGTCGTCGGCGAAGCGGGGGATCACATGCACGTGCGCATGCATGACGACCTGTCCGGCGGCCGGACCGTTGTTCATGCCGATGTTGATCCCTTCGGCGTTGGTTGCTGCCTTCACAACGCCCGCGAGGCGCTTGGCGGATTTCATGACGTCGCATAGCCGCTCATCGTCGATCTCGTAGATGTTGAGTGCGTGATCCTTTGGGATAACGAGCGTGTGGCCCTTGTTGATCGGACGGATGTCGAGGAATGCGATCGTGCGGTCGTCCTCATAGACGATCTCGGCGGGAAGTTCCTTCGTGGCGATCTTGCAGAAGAGGCAGTCCATAGGGCTAGAGCGAGAACATGCTCGGATGGCGATCAATGTCGAGGTACTTCTGCAGCACTTTTTTCACATGCGCCATTTGTTTCGGCGTGAACTTCAGATCGGCATCATGCTCGATCTGAGATATGAGCTGTGTCACTTCAGCGGCGCTTACATATTTGAATCCGTAGCGCATGTCCTGCGCGGTATCCGGGTCCATCGACATGCGAAGCTTATCCATGACCTCGTCCACTTGGCGCGACGTGAGATTGTCTGCGCTTCCGAACGACGACGCCTTGAGCTCTCCTTCGACGTAGTGAAGCTCCTTTTCATAAATGCCCTTCGGCGGCGGCGGTTTGATGAGGTCCATGAATGTGGTGAAGTTATGAGTATGCGTTCAGTATAGCATGCATGCGTGGTACCATTGCCCCGTATGCATGAGCCGTTCCAGGGCCGGTATTCTTCGCTGTTGAGCCGGCTTTTGCTTGCGCGGGGGATTGCGGATGTCGAGAGCGCTGAGCGATTCTTGCATCCCGACTATGCGCGCGATATCGGCGATCCGTTCGGGATCATGGGGATGGAGAGAGCCGTCGAGCGGATTCTTCGCGCGATCACGGATCGCGAATCCATCGTCATCTTCGGTGATTATGATTGCGACGGCATTCCGGGATCGGTTGTGCTGCACGATCTCTTTAAGAAGATCGGCTACGATCGTGTTCGGAACTATATTCCGCATCGGCATCACGAAGGCTACGGACTCAACGCTGCGGCGGTCGAGGGTTTCGGCAAAGACGGTGTCACGCTTCTTATCACTGTCGATTGCGGGATCACCGACGTCGAAGAGGTTGCGCTTGCGAATACGCTCGGGATCGACGTGATCGTCACGGACCACCATCTTCCTCAGGCAGTACTCCCTCCTGCGTATGTGATTTTGAACTCCAAACAAGAGGACGACACCTATCACGATGACATGCTCTGCGGAGCCGCTGTTGCGTGGAAGCTCGCGAGCGCGATCCTCGCGCGCGGAAAGTTTGAGCATATTCCGGAAGGGTGGGAAAAATGGCTGCTCGACATGGCAGGGCTCTCGACGGTAGCGGACATGGTGCCGCTCGTTCGCGAAAATCGCGCGATCGCACACTTTGGACTCACGGTCCTTCGCCGCTCTCGCCGTCCGGGGCTTGCGGCATTGCTTGCGAAGGCGCGGACCGATCAGCGCGGACTCACGGAGGATGACATCGGATTTACGATCGCGCCGCGCATCAATGCGGCAAGCCGGATGGATATTCCGATGAATGCATTTCTGATGCTCTCGAGCGGCGATCCTGCGGAAGCGACAGCGCTCGCGCATCGTCTCCATGCGCTCAACGATGAACGCAAGGCCCTTGTTGCGCGGATCATGAAGGAGGCGCGCGGAAGACTCGCCGAGCGAGAGGAGATTCCGCCGGTGCTCGTGATCGGCTCGCCGTCGTGGCCCGTCGGCGTCGTCGGGATCGTGGCGAATCAGCTTGCGGAAGCCTTCGAGCGTCCGACGTTCGTGTGGGGGAAAGAAGGCACAGAGAAGGCAAAGGGATCGTGCCGCTCTGACGGAACGGTAAATATCGTGGAGCTCATGCTTGCTGCGGAAGATGGCGTATTTGCCGACCGCGGAGGGCACGAATTCTCCGGCGGATTTTCCCTCGCCCCTGATGGCGTCCATCACCTTGAGGCTGTGCTTGTTTCTGCACTCGAGCGGGTACCCAGAAAGGCGTGGAACGCTGGCGCGCGCGAGCCAGACGCCGAGCTTTCGATCGCTGATGTGAATTGGCAGACCTATCGCGAGATCGCGCAGCTTGCGCCGTTTGGAGTCGGGAATCCGAAGCCGCTCTTCGCGTTTCCCGATGCGATCGTTCGGAGTGTCGCTTCGTTCGGGAAGGCCGGCGATCATACGCGGCTCGCGCTTGAGGGGGTCGGAGGAGCGAAGGCGGAGGCGATCGGATTCTTTATGACTCCCGACGATCTCGGTCTTGCCGACGTCGAGACCCCGCGACCATTCCGGGTGACCGGACATCTTGAGGCCAGCACCTTCCGCGGCCGCCCGGAGCTCCGCATTCGCATTGCCGATGGTTCGCGACGGTGATGGTCCGCTTCGGATGCTTCGCAGGTCAATGCCCGCGTGCTAGCATAATTTCATTCTTCTCTTGATATGCCGCTCGAAAAACACATTGCGTTTTGTGATGGCAGCTCGCTCGGAAATCCTGGTCCGGGAGGGTGGGGCGCGCTTCTCGTGCGTATGTCTGGCCGCGTCGCCGAAATGGGCGGCGGAGAAAAACGCACGACGAACAATCGCATGGAGCTCACGGCTGCGATCGAGATTTTCCGCGCGATCGCGGATGAGTCGGGCGATCTCGCGATCCACACGGATTCCTCCTATGTACTGAACGGCGCAACGAAGTGGGCACGGGGATGGGAGCGGAATGGCTGGATGACTGCTGCAAAGGAACCGGTCGCGAATGATGATCTTTGGAAATTGCTCCTTCGTCTTGCCGATGAGCGAAAAAAGTTCGGGGCAGTTGCGTGGATAAAGGTCCCCGGACACTCGGGCGTCATCGGCAATGAGCGCGCAGACGTGATCGCGACGACATTTGCGGCGGGAGAGACGCCGGAACTCTATGACGGAGAGATCGGCGACTATGCCTATGACGTACTTGCGATCGCTGCGGACCCTGCGCTTGAGCAGAGCCGGAGTGCCGCCAAATCGCGCTCCCGCGCGAAAGCCTATTCCTACGTGAGCATGGTGGGCAAAGACGTGCGTTTTCATCAGACCTGGGGCGAATGCGAAGCGCGCGTGAAAGGCGTCGCGGGTGCAAAATATCAAAAGGCGTTCTCGCCCGCCGACGAAGCCGCGATCGTCAAAAAGTGGGGCGGACAGAGTTCGCGATGATGCATACGCCTTCGATATTTCTGATCGCACCTGCGCTTGCGCTCGGAATCATCGGGGGTGTTGTTTCGGCTCACGCGAGCGCGTTCGGTGTGGCCCTCGCAGCGCTCTATGGGCTTTTGGGTGTTGCGCTTGCCCTGCTCGCTGTTGTCTCTCGCGATGCAATGTTTCGTGCGCGCGGACTTCTTCTTGCTGTCGCACTTCTCTCTGCTGGGATCGGCGCGCTCAGATTTGTTGCCGACGATACTCCCGCGCATCCCGCGCTTGCGCGCGCGGTCGGGAGTGCGGTGATCGTCGAAGGTGTTGTTGTCGAAGATCCGGACCGGCGGGCTGACGTTGCGTATCTTATCGTCGCTGCAGAATCGCTTCGCGAGAGCGGCGGCGCGGTGGCGGCGTCTGGTCGGATCCGCGTGAGCGTTCCGCGATATCCGGAATATCGCTACGGCGATCGGCTTCGCATCAAAGGGACGCTCGAAAAGCCGGAGGCATTTCTCGACGAGGCGACAGGGCGCATGATCGCGTTTGATCGCATGCTGCGCGCACAAGACATCCGCTTTGCGCTCCGTGCCGCGGATGTTGTCCGAATCGCAGCGGACGCGGGGAACCCGATCGTCGCGGTGCTTTCGGATACGAAACATGCACTGCTTCTGCGCACCGCGCGCGTGATCGACGAGCCGGCGTTCGCGTTTCTTGCCGGGGTGACGCTCGGAGAGAAGGGCGGACTCGGGAATGCATGGCGGGAGCGATTTGCGCGGACTGGCCTCTCGCATGTGGTCGTCCTCTCCGGATACAACATGACGATCGTGGCGGATTGGATCGGAAAGGCGCTCGCATGGGCATGGCCGTCGGTCCGCATTTCCGGAGGTATCACCGCGATCGCGCTTTTTGCTGTGATGGCCGGCGGCGGCGCTGCGACGGTCCGTGCGGCGATCATGGCAGCCATCGTGCTTGTCGCTCGAACACGCGGGAAAGAAGATGTCGCGACTCGCGCGCTCCTCTACGCTGCGGCTGCAATGGTGCTCGTTTCCCCGCGGATCGCGCTCGACGATCTCGGGTTCCAGCTCTCCTTCCTTGCATCGCTCGGATTGATCCATCTCGCGGGACCGCTCGAGCAATTGCTTTCGTCCATCCGGCTGCGATGGATCCGCGAGGTTGCGGCAACGACGCTCGCTGCGCAAATTGCGGTGCTGCCGCTCATCCTCGGGAAGATGGGAATCTTTTCTCTGATCGCGCCGATCGCGAACATTGCCGTGCTTCCATTCATCCCGTTCGCAATGATAGCGACGTTTGCAACAGCGCTCTGTGCGTTCCTCGTGCCGCCGCTTGCGTTCGTTCCGGCGCTGGTGGCACAAACGCTCGCGGAGGGGATGCTCGCGCTCGTGTCGCTGTTTTCCGCGCTCCCATTTGCTGCGGTCCGTGTTCCCGAGATTCCGAGCGCACTCGTTGCGATCTTCTCCGCGGGGCTTTGTGTTGCGGTTATCCGCGCGGGGTCTCGCGTTCGATCTCGGCAAGCACCTCGTTCGAATTGAGTGCGCGCCAGAAGAGCGTCACGACGACCAGTGCGACCAGGGCGAGGATGACGCCGTAGGATCCCCAGAGATGTGCGGAGCGTCCGAAGACGAAGCCGATCGCGATGAACGCCCACGACCAGATCCACGATGCGGCGAACATGAGGGAGGCGAAGAGTCCGCGGTGCATTTTTCCGATCGCCGCCGGGATCGGGACAAACACCTTGATCGCCGGGAGCAATTTTCCAATAAACACGAACCAGGGGCCTTTTTTGCGGAATACGATCTCAACCTTTCGGAGATCTTCGGGGCGGAAGATGCGGAAGCGCTCAAGATAACGGACGCCATGCGAGCGGACTGCTTCGTACATGAGGATGTTGCCGATGGTATTGCCAGCCGCGCCCGCAAGCGACGCAGGGAAGAAGGCGAGCGTTCCGGTCGAGATAAAATATCCGACGATGATATAGAGAATCTGACTCGACGGAACGGAAAGAAATCCGTTCGAGATCATGAGGCCAAAAATGCCCGCATAGCTCGCGCCCTGAATGATCGCCTCGATATCCATCTGGGCAGCATACCATGCACATGGTGCATTTACAGAACGGGAGATCTCTTGCGTAACTGATGTGCGCTTGTCACGAAGAAGCTCGGCGCTATCATGGAAAATGGAACAGTCCTTCCTGAAAGGAATATCACATGAAACCGGGACTTCTGACTGGCGACCGTTCATGGTTCCTGGTCGCACGCTGGGCCATGGTCAACCTGCTCGGTCTCGCTTTCGCCTTTCTTGCGTGGAAGGCGGGATGGGCGGCAATCGTCATCGCGAGCGACACGCTCTATATTTCGCGCTTCATTGCGGTGCTCTTCGTGGTCGGACTGATCGTCTCGCTGTGGCGGGCGCTCCAGGTCTCGCGCGAACTCAACATCGTGCGCTCCTTCATGGAGAAACTCGCGAGCGATCATGAGCAGGCCTTCGCCTGGCTCTCCGGCACGCGCTCACGAGTCGCGCTTCTTGTTGCGGATTACGCACAAGCGCTTCCGGAAGATCGTGCAACGGTCGTGAACATCATCAACGAAACGATCGGCGTGAAGACGATCTTTGTGCCATTCGTGGCTGCGTCTCTCACGATGCTCGGCCTTCTTGGAACGGTCGTTGGCGCGAAGATCGCATTCGGAGTCATTGATCCGCAGCTCATCACGGATGTCGCGAAGTCGGTTCCGATGATCGGGCGGATCGTCTCGGGCCTCGCGATCGCGATCGACACCACGATCGTCGGTTCGATCGGCTGGTTCTGGATCGTCTGGGTCAACTATCCGGTCCGGAATTCTTCGGCGCAGCTTGCGACGGAAATCAAACGCGCGGGGGTCTATTATGTTCGACATCTTCGATAACAGCGAGGAGACGCTTGGTCTCGATACCGCGAACCGAGATTTCCCCTGGCTGCTCTTTCTGTCTTTCTTTGCGCTCTTTGTGATCCTGCTTATCCTGATCCGTCCGGATGTGCCGGCAACGGACGACCGCCTCTCGCTGCTTCCGGGCCGCGTGTGTGCGGAGATCCGCTGGAGCGATACAGAGAACATCGATATCGATCTCTGGACGCAGGCGCCCTTGGACGAGCGTCCGGTCGGCTACAATCATGCAGCCGACAAGATCTCGAGCTTGATGCGCGATGATCGTGGTAAAGAGGAGGGACTCTCTCCGCTTAACTACGAGATCAACTGCACGCAGGGCCTCCCGTCCGGCGAGTACACGTTCAACGTCCAGTACTACAAGGACCATCAGCTGCGAAATCCGGTTCCGCCCGTTGCGGTCGACGTGACGATCACGGTGCATCCGCCGGAGGGAGCGTCGATAAAAATGACCGAGACCATCACGCTTGCCGAAGAGGGCGAGGAAATCACGGTTCGGCGCTTTGCGACGGACTCGTCAGGCAAGGTCATCGATGGTTCGGTAACCAAGCTCTTTCGGAAGCTCTCAAGCGCGATCAAGTTCACGCCCGGTGCAGTCAACGGGTACGACGGGTTCTAAGGAGGCATCATGGAATCGATCCAAATCTACTTCCTGCTCGCCGCGCTACTGGTCATCGTGTCGGCCGGCGTGGCCGCATGGTCGCGCCGCCGCTGGCACTGGAAAGCACTCGCGCTCCTCTCCGCCGCATGCTTCATTCCGATCGTGTGGGTGGCCTTCGACGACTTGCTCTCTCATCCGAAGCCGATCGCGTATGATGACTTCGAGGCGGAGTATCTCCCGAATGCGACGGTTCGCATACCAGTGCTCTTCGGCGAGGTTCGCGACGGAGTCGGCATTTATGTCCTCGTGCGTCTGCCGAGCTCGCCCGAGCCGCGCTACTTCCTCTTCGCATGGAACAACCAGCTTGCGGAAGAACTCGAGGAGGGGCTCCGTCAGAAACGCCGTGCCAAGCAGGGCGGCGAACTGGAACTTCGTCGCAGGGGATCCGGGCAGCCAGGGACTGAGAAGGATGGCCAGGAAGGGGGAACCGAGAAGAACTGGTCGAACGAGCGCTTTAGCGTGAATCCGACCCCGCCCCTTCCGCCGAAGGACCCTGCCGCAGAAGAGTATGCGCCACCTCCTCCTCCGTCACCGGTGCCGGCGCCGCCCGCGCCTGGCCGCATCCAAACATGAGAGATATGCTCCACCCGCTTCGAAGGAAGCGGGTTTTCATTTTCCGATTCTTTACACGGCTGGCTTCGGCACATACGATGGCCGAGGAGCCGTTCTTCTGCAATGGAGCGTGTCATGAAGAGACCAAAGCGTCACTTGTCGTTTGGGCTCGCGATCGCGCTCCTCGCGCTCGCAGTCTTCGTTCCGCAGTTTCTGCGATCATCCTTTCCGGACCTGACGCTCGGGAGTCCCGATGTTTCGGCGCCGACTGATCTTTCACGTTATGACGATGAAACTGCGCGGAAGCTTCGGATCGGAGAAATGCTCGCGCCGCATCTTGAGCGCATCGAGCGCGAATATCTCGAGCATTTCGACGAAGATGCGCTTCTTCGGAAAGCGATCTCAAGCCTGTATCGCCTCGACGATTTTTCGCGATTCTATACCAAGGAAGAATACGCCGCGCTGCGGCGTACCTCTGGAGGATATGCGATCGGGACGGGTCTCGCGATCGCTGCTGTGCGCGGCGCGTATGTGGTGACGGAGGTCGTCGATGGGAGCTCCGCGAAACACCGCGGCGTCCGTGTCGGAGACCGTATCACTGTAATCATCGATGGGGGCGTCTTGCATTCGGCGGCAAGCCTGACCTATCCCGCTCTCATGAAGATCGTGCATCCGCCCGACGCCGCGGAAGGATCGCGCGTGCGAGTGGTCATGCTCGGAAAGAACGGCCGCCGCCGCGATGTGCTGCTCGAACGGACGCTCATCCCGGAGCGGACCGTCCACGATGCAAGCATCGATGTCGACGGGATCGCCTTTGTTCGGATCAGCCGCTTTGTCGGGGAGCGTGATCATGGATTCCCCAGCACTGCCGGCGAGCTTGAGCGTGCGCTGAGGCGGCTCATCCAGGACGGCCGCGTCCGCGCGCTCGTGGTGGATCTGCGCGGGAATGGTGGCGGAAATTTCACCGTCTCCATCTTGTGCGCCGATCTCGTTCTTGCCCGCGGAACGATCGTATCGACGCGCGGCAGGATCGACGGTGCGAATAGCCGCATCGACGCCGAACAGGAAGATGGTTTCCCTGGCGACATTCTGCGCGGTGCGCCGATCGCGATTCTCGCGGATCGGGATTCTGCCTCCGCGTCCGAAGTGTTCATTGGCGCACTTGTCGATGCCGATCCGAAGCGTGCCGTGCTCGTCGGCGAGCGCACCTACGGCAAAGGTGTTGCGCAGTCTTTCCGCGATCTTCCCGGAGGAGAAGGTGTAAAGATGACGACGCATAAGTTCTTTTCTCCAAAAGGCCGTTCTCCGGAGAAGAAAG